>NZ_JAFMPL010000052.1:0-50046 GCF_019038455.1 Nocardia noduli | reverse complement strand
TGCTCGAAGAGCACGGGAACCGAGGCGGCGGGCGCGGTCAGCGGCGACGGCCCCGTCGGCGCGGCGATCACGTTCGCGATCGGCGAATTGGCGGCATCGGGCTGAATGGTGGTCTGCAACGGGGTCGCTACCACCGGGGCGGCGACCGCGGCGGGTGCGGCGACAGCGAGCGGCGCGGGCGCGGGGGCCGACATCGCGACCGGCGCGGGTGCGACCGGAGCCGGGGCGGGCGCGACGGCCGCGGCGGGGGCCGCCGGGGCGGACAGCGGCGCCGGACCGGTCGAACCGGCGAGTCCATTGGTGCTGCCGCCGATTCCGTGCTGATCCTGCCCGGTCCGACTCGTGCCGGGCGTCGACTTGCTGTCGAGCCAATCGGACAGATTGTCGATCTGCTCACCGACATTGGTGCCCGCGGCGGTCTTGATCGACAGTTCGGCCGAGGCCTCGACCTTCATCTCGGTGGTCAGATACGCGCCGTTGGGTCCGATACCGAAATCGATCTCGAGTTCGGTGTACAGCGACATCCCCGCGTCGACACCCACGTAGACGCCGAAATCGCCGATGCCGTCGAACAGTTCGGCCGCGTCGACGGCGTCGACCGGTGTGGTGCTCGCCCACGGATTGAACGACGAATGGCCGAAACCGTACGGATTCGCGTTGTCGTCGACCGTATCGGTCAGTTCGCCGACCCGATCCGGCGCGGACGCGTGATGCCTGGCGAAGTCGAACAGATCCGAACCGGGGTTCAGGAATCCGCCGGTGTCGGGCAGGCCGAATCCCAGGCCGGGTCCGGCCGAGCCGCCCGCTCCGCCGCCGTCGCCCTGGCCCGCCATCCAGTCCGGCACCGTCGCTTCGGAGCCGTCGGACGACCAGGACCGCTGGTCGCTGTCGTACCCACTGGCATCGGCGTCGAGGAAACTCGGCGCGCCGGGAAAGTTGTCGGTCCCGTACCCGACGACCGTGTCCTCTTCCGGCGACCCGAACAGCGCCGCCTGCCTGTCACCACTCGCCGCACCGGGCGACGGTGCGGCGAGGACGGTTTCGTCGTGGGAGACGATCGATGGTCGGTGCGGGGCGACCGGCACCGAATTCGGTTCCGGGTCCGGGAAGGTCACCACCGGACTCGGCAGATCCGGTTCGGGGTCGTGGTTTCCGGACCAGCCGGTGCTCCAACTGTCCAGCCGCTGGCCACCGGGTGTTTCGGAGGTACCGCCACTGGAGGCGATCAGTGCGCCGCCCGTGACGTAGGCGCCTGCGCGCGCCACCCGGGCGGCGCCGGTCGCGACGCGATACGCGGTATCTCCGGACGGGTCGGCAGCCTCGGCTTCGTCGCCGTCGAAGGGCAGGTCACGCGTCATGCAAGCTCCACATCTCGGTTCCAGCATCCTCACCGTGCCGGACCGACCGAGTGAAGATCACCTTACGATATTTCCGGAATTCCCAGCTGTCACATTCTCGGGCAAACCTTGCCACGGCGGAAAGACGAACGGTAGCCCCATTTCCGTGGGCGTCACCATCCGGCCACCCCTGCGAATAGTGGCTCTCACCAGCCACTATTAGACGATCGGCCGGGGCCGCGCCGCCAGGGATCCTGCCCGGTGAGGCTGAGAGAATTCTGATGATCGGCCGAGAACCGGCTGAAGATCGTCATGTTCGAAGGTCGTTTCAGCCGGTCTCGCGACGCGGAGACGTGCTACTTCTTGTCTTTCGGCTTATCCGAATCGGAGGACAGCGCGGCGACGAACGCCTCCTGCGGAACCTCGACGCGACCGATGGTCTTCATCCGCTTCTTGCCCTCCTTCTGCTTCTCCAGCAGTTTGCGCTTACGGCTGATATCGCCGCCGTAGCACTTGGCGAGCACGTCCTTGCGAATGGCGCGGATATTCTCGCGGGCAATGATTTTCGAACCGATGGCCGCCTGGATCGGAACCTCGAACTGCTGGCGCGGGATGAGTTCGCGCAGTTTGGTGGTCATCTTGTGGCCGTAGGCCTGCGCGGCGTCGCGGTGCACGATCGCGCTGAACGCGTCGACGGCCTCACCCTGCAACAGGATGTCGACCTTGACCAGCTGCGATTCCTGTTCGCCCGACTCCTCGTAATCGAGGGAAGCGTAACCGCGGGTACGCGATTTGAGCAGGTCGAAGAAGTCGAAGATGATCTCCGCCATCGGCATCGTGTAGCGCATCTCGACGCGGGTCTCGGACAGGTAGTCCATACCGCCGAGTTCGCCGCGCCTGCCCTGACACAACTCCATGATCGAACCGATGAACTCGCTCGGCGAGATGACGGTGCATTTCACCACCGGCTCGAAGACCTTGCGGATCTTGCCCTCCGGCCAGTACGACGGATTGGTGACGACATGTTCGGCACCGTCCTCCATCTCCACCCGGTAGACCACGTTGGGCGCGGTGGAGATCAGGTCGAGGTCGAATTCGCGTTGCAACCGCTCGCGGGTGATCTCCATGTGCAGCAGTCCGAGGAAGCCACAGCGGAAACCGAAGCCGAGCGCCACCGACGTTTCCGGGGCGTAGGTCAGCGCGGCATCGTTGAGCTGCAACTTCTCCAGCGCGTCGCGCAGATCCGGGTAATCCGAACCGTCGACGGGGTAGAGCCCGGAGTAGACCATCGGCCGCGGTTCGCGGTACCCGGTGAGCGCCTCGGTCGCACCGCCGCGCGCGGCTGTCACGGTGTCACCGACCTTCGACTGGCGCACGTCCTTCACGCCGGTGATCAGGTAGCCGACCTCGCCGACACCCAGACCCTGGGTCGGCTTCGGCTCCGGCGACACGATGCCGATCTCGAGCAACTCGTGGGTCGCGCCGGTGGACATCATCTTGATCTTCTCGCGCGGGGTGAGCTTGCCGTCCACCACGCGGACGTAGGTGACGACGCCGCGATAGGTGTCGTAGACGGAGTCGAAGATCATCGCGCGCGCCGGTGCGTCGGCGTCGCCGACCGGCGCGGGCACCTGCGTGATCACATGATCCAGCAGAGCGGACACGCCGACACCGGTCTTGCCGGAGACCCGGAGGACCTCATCGGGCTCACAGCCGACCAACCGCGCCAGCTCGGCCGCGTAGCGGTCCGGGTCGGCGGCAGGCAGATCGATCTTGTTCAGCACCGGGATGATCGTCAGTTCCTTCTCCATGGCCAGATACAGATTGGCCAGGGTCTGCGCCTCGATCCCCTGCGCGGCGTCCACCAGCAGCACCGCGCCCTCACACGCCTCCAGCGCGCGCGACACCTCGTAGGTGAAGTCGACGTGCCCGGGGGTGTCGATCAGGTGCAGCACGTAGTCGGTGCCGTCCACCTGCCACGGCAGCCGCACGTTCTGCGCCTTGATGGTGATACCGCGCTCACGCTCGATATCCATCCGGTCCAGATACTGGGCGCGCATCGCGCGTTCCTCGACCACACCGGTGAGTTGCAGCATCCGGTCGGCCAACGTCGACTTGCCGTGATCGATATGCGCGATGATGCAGAAGTTCCGGATCCGCGACGGATCGGTGAACGTGGTGTCGGCGAAGCTGGCGGGCACTCCACTCCTCATGGGTATCGGCAAACTGCCGTCCATCGTCCCATGGGCACCCGGTCGCGCCCGTCGGCGGTATCGCCGTCGCGCAGGTCACCCTCGTCGCGGAGTGCGCCGCGAACCCGGGGCCTCGGCCCTCGGCCGGGCCGGAGTCCGTCCCGAATCCCGATCCCCACCAGGCGAATCACGTCTCGGATGAGAAGTCGTGACTACGCCGTTATCCTCCTTGGATGGCCCGTACCTGGAACACGATCGGCAAGCAGCTCGGCATCATCGCCAAGGAGCAGGGGCCGAAGATCGTCAAGCAGCAGGGACCCAAGCTCGTCGACAAGCTGGTCGGTAGCCTGACCTCCCGCCGCGGCCCGGCCGTCAAGGTGCGGCCCGCCGCGTCACGGCCCGTCCCCACCCGCGAACGGGCCAGGCAGATCGTCTACTGCCCGCAGATCGACGGCCGCGCGGATCCCGGTGAGATCGTCTGGACCTGGGTCCCCTACGAGGAGGATCCGAACAACGGCAAGGACCGCCCGGTCCTGGTCGTCGGACGTGATCGCCGGACCCTGCTCGGCCTCATGCTGTCCTCGAAGGAGGATCGCGCCCACGACCCGAACTGGGTCGGCATCGGCAGCGGTAGCTGGGATCACGAGGGCAGGCCGAGCTGGGTGCGCCTGGACCGGGTGCTCGACGTGCCGGAGGCGGGTATCCGCCGCGAAGGCGCGATCCTGGCGCGCAAGACCTTCGACGTCGTCGCGCACCGCCTGGTCGCCGAGTACCACTGGAGCTGACACCGGAGACGACAGGAGGCCACCCGCGCACGGATGGCCTCCTCGGACGTTCGGTTCAGCTGACGATGTCGCGGGTGCGGCCGAACAGCAGACCGTAGACGAGCGCGCCGAGGACGCCGCCGATCAGCGGGAAGATGATGAAGGCCCAGACCTGACCGGGCGCTCCCTCCTGGTAGAAGGCGACGCCGAGGCTGCGCGCTGGATTGACCGAGGTGCCGTCCACCGGAATCGAGATCAGGTGGATGACCCCGAGCGTGAAACCGATCGACAGACCGGCCAGCGGGACGTCGGAGATCTGATCGGTCGAGGCGAGCACCACGAAGACCAGCAGCGCGGTCAACATCACCTCGACGATGATCATCGAGGCCATGCCGTACCCGTTCTGCACGACCACCTCGCCGAGCGGTCCGCGTTGGGCCGACGGGCTGTGCGCGCCCCAGCCGTTGGCTCCGAGCCCGTCGACCTTGCGGTTGTAGGACGGCAGATTCTTGGCGAGGGCGAACAGCACCAGACCGGACAGGAAAGCGCCGACCAGCTGTGCCACCACGTAGCCCGCCGCCGTGACGACCGAGATCCGCCCGAGCAGCAGCTGGCCGAGCGTCACCGCCGGATTGACGTGGCAGCCCGAGATCGGGCCGATCGCGTACACCAGGAAAAGCAGTGTGAGACCGAAGGCGAGGGCGACGCCGAGCGCGCCGACCCGATCACCGGCGAGCACCGCCGTGCCGACGCCGCCCATCACCAGAACGAAGGTGCCGAACGCCTCGGCGCCCCATTTCCTGGCATCGGCAATGGGGCCGTCTTCCGCGATTTCCTCGACGAATTCCTGAGCCGTAGGAGACATACCCAGAGGCTATTGGTTTCCCGTGCGAACACGGGCGCACAACACGCTAGGCCAGACGGGTGATTTCGACGAGGACTTCGAGGTCGGTGGACCCCCCGCCGGAGAACACTCCTTTGAGCGGTGTGACGTCCGCGTAGTCGCGCCCGACACCCACCGACACGTGCTGTTCGTTGATGCCGATGTTGTTGGTCGGGTCGTAACCCCACCAGGCACCCGTCCACGCCTCGATCCAGGCGTGCGACTGCCCCGCCACCGTCTCGCCGATCTCGGCGGCCGGATTCGGATGGACATAGCCGGAGACATAGCGACTCGGAATTCCCATGCTGCGCAACAGCACCAGGGTCAGATGCGCGTAGTCCTGGCAGACGCCCTTGTGCTCGGCGAAGGCCTGCACCGCCGAGGTGTGGACCGAGGTGGTTCCGGAGATGTACTCCATGTTCTCGTGCACCCATTCGGCCGCGCGGATCACGGCCTTCGCGGGTGGCACGCCCTTGGCGAGTTGCCTGGCGACGCCGTCGAGTTTGCGATCACGCGGCACATATTCGGTGGGCGAGAGCATTTCGTCGAAACGGTCGACGAGTTGTTCGTCGTGTATTTCCTCCCAGGACAGTTCCTCGGCGGGCCCGGCGAACGGCTCGGTTTCCACGACCGAGGAACCGGTGACCTCCAATTCGATATGCGGGGCGTGCAGATCGAACGCCGTCACCGCGGTGCCCCAGTAATCGGTGTAGCGGTAGGAACGGGTCGACGGCACCGTCTCGACCCGATTCAGGATGACGTTCTGTCTGCTGTCCGCGCGCGGGGTGAGCCTGGCCTCGTTGAAAGACCGGGTGACCGGGGCGTCGTACACATATCCGGTGGTGTGAACCACACGCATCCGCCAACTCATAGCTCGCCTTCCACCTGCACTCGGCTGTCCTGGCTGCTGCGCAGGTCGGTCCACGCGACCCACGGGGCCGCGTGGAAATACTGCAACGCGATCGCCTCGCTCACCTCGCGGCAGGTCTTCTGCAACGACAGCAGGCGATTCTGCAGATCTTCCAACAGAACTCCCGGCGGCAGGAACTCGAGTTCGCTACGGGCCCGGCCCAGGAGTCGTTGCGCCTCGTGCCGAGCGCCCACCCGACTGCTCGGACGCTGATCCAATTCGGCGAGGCAATTCTCGGCGACCCGCACCGAATGGAAGACCGAGCGCGGGAAAAGCCGGTCGAGCAGGATGAATTCGGCGACCAGATTCGCGTCCAGCGCACCGCGGTGGGTGCGCAGATACGTGTCGTGCGCGCCCGCCGAACGCAGCACGGTCACCCAGGCGGGCGAGGAGGTCCGGTCACCCGCGCGCGAGAGCAGCAGGCGCACGGTCATATCCACGCGTTCGATGGAACGGCCGAGCAGCAGGAAGCGGTAGCCGTCGTCGCGGCTGAGCGTCGAATCGGAGAGTCCGGCGAACATGGCCGCGCGGTCCTTGATGTAGTGGAAGAACTCGTGCGGGCCGAGACTGCGCGCGGCCTTCTCGGTGACCGCGAGGCCGATATAGGTCGCGTTCAGGCATTCCCACATCTCGCTCGAGGTGACCTCGCGCGCGCCCCTGGCGTTCTCGCGGGCGTTGGCGATCGAGTCGATGATCGAACCGCCGTGCTCGTGACTGAAGGCGACCAGATCGGTGACCGACCACACATCGAGGACACCCTCGGGCGGTTCGATGCCGAGCACCCGCAACAGCACCCGGGAGGTGCGGTCGGGATCGACGGTGGCGTCCTCGAGCAGTTGGTGCACCGCGACGTCGAGGATGCGGGCGGTGTCGTCGGCGCGCTCGACGTAGCGGCCGATCCAGTACAGGGATTCGGCGTTGCGAGCCAGCATCAGCGCACCTCGTCGTTCGTCTCGTGCCGCTGTCCGCGCGACTGCCGCTGGGTCTGTGTCTGCGTCTGGCTCTGTGTCTGCGTGGCCGACAGCCGGTCGGCCTGCTGTTGCTGCTGCTGTTGCTGATTGGCCTGGTGCGCGGTGAGGTCACGGCCGAGTTCGAACGCGTCGGACTGCGGCGGATCGCTCACCAACTCCTCACCCGCGAGTTCCCGTTCCTCGGGCGAGGTGCGCCCGGTCAGTACCCAGGTGTCCTTGCTGCCGCCGCCCTGGCTGGAATTGACCACCAGCGAACCTTCCGGCAGCGCGACCCGGGTCAGGCCGCCGGGCAGCACCCAGATGTCCTCACCGTCGTTCACCGCGAACGGGCGCAGGTCCACGTGGCGGGGTACCAGCTCGTTGCCGATCTTCGTCGGCACCGTCGACAACTGCACCACCGGCTGCGCGATCCAACCGCGCGGATCGGCCCGCACCTTGCGGCGGACCGCGTCCAGTTCCCGCTGGGTCGCGTCGGGGCCGATGACGATGCCGTATCCGCCGGAACCCTCGACCGGTTTGACCACCAATTCCTCGACGCGATCGAGCACTTCGGCGCGTTCGTCGTCCAGCCAGCACCGGTAGGTGTCGACATTCGGCAGTACCGGTTTCTCGTTGAGGTAGTACTGGATGATCGTCGGAACGTAGGCGTAGATGAGTTTGTCGTCGCCGACGCCGTTGCCGACCGCGCTGGAGATCACCACGTTGCCCGCGCGGGCCGCGTTGAGCACGCCCGCGACGCCGAGTACCGAATCCGGCCGGAAATGCATCGGATCGAGATAGATGTCATCGATGCGGCGGTAGATCACGTCGACCTGGCGTTCGCCCTCGGTGGTGCGCATGTAGACGAAATTGTCCCGGCAGAACAGGTCGCGGCCCTCGACCAACTCCACACCCATCTGCCTGGCCAGCAGCGAGTGTTCGAAGTAGGCGGCGTTGTAGACGCCAGGGGTCAGCACGACCACGGTCGGATCGGCCTCGTTCGGGGCCGCCGACGCCCGCAGCGCCCGCAGCAGGTACGCGGGGTAGTCGCCGACCGCGCGCACCCGGTGCGAGAAGAACAGGTCGGGGAACACCCTCGCCATGGTGCGACGGTTCTCCATGACGTAGGAGACACCCGACGGCGAGCGCAGATTGTCCTCGAGGACACGGAAGTCGCCGCGTTCGTCGCGGATCAGGTCGATACCGGCCACGTGGATGCGCACCCCGTTGGGCGGCACGAGCCCGGCGGCTTCCCGGTGGAAGTGCTGGCACGAGGTGACGAGTCGTTTGGGGATCACGCCGTCACGCAGGATGTTCTGCTCGCCGTAGACGTCGGCGAGGAACAGTTCCAGTGCCACCACGCGCTGCTTGATGCCGCGCTCGAGCTTGTTCCATTCGGCCGCCGCGATCACCCTCGGCACCAGATCGAGCGGGAACGGGCGTTCCTGCCCGGACAGCGAGAAAGTGATGCCCTGATCGATGAACGCACGGTCCAACGCGTCCGAACGGCGCTCCAGATCGCCGACATCGAGCGGCGCGAGAGCTTGGAAAATGCCGCGGTAGGGCTGGCGGACGCGTCCGGAACCATCGAACATCTCGTCGAAAGCACCTGCGAAACGCCCCGGTTTATAGCCTTCGAACAGGCCTGACGTCTGGGGTCTACCGTTTCCGTTCACACTCCCATTGGACCCGTTCGGGTTCGGTGGGGCGGATCGGACCGAACGTGTTGGGGAAGCGGGAGTCATGCAAAAATCGTGCAACACCCAGCTGCAATGCTGTGTGTGACACAGGTAAATTTCTTGCATCACCTGTGCGGCGCACACTGAAAGTCCGGTTAACAGACCTGTTGGTCAGTAGCCGCGGGCATATCGCCGACACCGCCGCGACCTGGTCGGCGGACCGCCGATTTCTTCTGCCGGTCCCCGTGCTGGTACCCTCGATCTTCGGCGTTGCGTTACTCGATTACTCCGGGTGTGTCGCACGCGAAAGCTTAGTCGGAAACAATTCTGCCCAGCACACCACTCAGCGACAGGAACACGAGGAAACAGGCGTGGCCAACATCAAGTCCCAGATGAAGCGGATCCGTACCAACGAGGAGGCGCGCAAGCGCAACCAGTCGGTCAAGTCCGCGCTGCGCACCGCGATCCGTAGCTTCCGCGAAGCCGCCGATTCCGGCGACAAGGAAGCTGCCGCCGCGCGCCTGCAGTTCGCCAGCCGCAAGCTGGACAAGGCCGCCTCCAAGGGCGTCATCCACGCCAACCAGGCCGCCAACAAGAAGTCGGCCCTCGCGCTGGCCCTCAACAAGATCTGATCACCCCGGTATCGCTCGATACCGATCGCAGTGGCGTAGCCGCCGTGGCCTCGATGACCACGGCGGTTTTTGTCGTGCCTCGCACCATCTACCGGGACATATGCGCCCCACCCCGGACGAGTTCACCCGGTAGTAGCCAGGATGTCGGTGCGGACCGCTACGATTCCGCGCATGGTAACCGTGTACGCGAATCAGACTGTGGTCAGAGCCGAGGATCTGCCGGATGTCATCCGGGCCGCCGAGGTGTTGGGGTTCGGGCTGAAAATCGAGAATGTCTTGGTCCCGGACGAGGACGGCGGCTACTCGCTGGAGTGGATCGTCACCCGGGACGAGGATGTGCCCGCGTACGAGGAGTGGGAAGGCCGCTACGAGGACGTGGAAGACGACGAGGAGTTAGTGCTCACCGCCGCCGAATGAACCACGCCTACGGTGCCGGGTCGGTTCCGATCCGACCCAGCGCCACCCGGAATCCGGATCGGCCGCGCGGCAGACGATGATCCGCTGATCGGGGTCCTGTACGGCATCGAGACCGAGGGCCCCGCAATCGGGTGGGCCGCGCGATGTGCGGCACGACGAATTTCTGTCGGAGGCCGTGAAGATCGACGGCGCACGCCGACTACTCAGTTCACACAGGGCACGCTGTCGCCGCTGATCGTCGCGACGGGTTTACCGGCATTCGGTGTCGGAAGGGCGGATTCGGTGCTCGGTGTCGGCGTTGTGGCTACCGACGTGGTGGTCGTCAGCTCCGCGGGCAGGGTGAAATCCCCGCCGATGACGACTTCGAGTCGATCCGCCGACACGGCCGAGGACTCGGCGATCGCGAGCCCGCCGAGGGTATCGGCGAGTTGTCGCGCCTCCGCCTCGGCCGCGGCGCCGGAGTAGTAGACGGTCGTCGCCGAACCCGCCCCGGCACCCGCGTTGCCGACCGTGCCCGGTGGATAGCCGCGCGTCTCGAGCGCGGCGGACACCGTGGCCGCCATACCTTTCGAACCGCCCGCGTTGACGACGTCGACGGCGCGGGTCGGTCGGACCGGCGGGGTCGTCGGCTCCGGCTCACCGAAAGCGGCACGCACCTCGCGGCGGATGGCGGCCGCGTCGATGATGTTCACATCCTGGCCGTCGACCACGTCGTAGCGCAGCACCGGCAGGGTGCGGAATTCGACGGCGGGGCTCCGGGCCGAACCCACCGTCCGGAGGAAATCGCTGACATTCCAGCCGTCGGAGAGCACGACATTGCGATGCGCGACGTCCATCAGCGACGAGAATTTGCCCATGTCGGTGAAGGTGCCGGATTTGCGCAAGTCGAGAGCCACCGAGGTGAGGAAGGCCTGCTGTCGGTGGGTGCGATCCAGATCGCCGTTCTCCAGGCCGTGCCGCTGCCGGACGAAGGCCAACGACTGCGCGGGATCGAGGCGCTGGCGACCCGCGGGAAAGTCCGCGCCGGAATACGCGGCGTCGCGCACCGGCCGGTTCAGGCAGACCTCGACGCCGTCCAGCGCCTTCGCCAAGTCGTAGAACCCGGACAGGGTCACTTCGGCGAACCGGTCGATCGGCACCCCGGTCAGATTGCGGACCGCCTGGATGACCGAGGCGCGGCCCGCCTCCCGCCCGGCGCGCTCGAGTTTCACCCGGTCCGTTTCACCCGCCGCCGACAACTGCTCCTGCACCACGGCCTTCTTCAGCCCGTAGGTCTCCTTGATCTTGGCGTGCGTATAGCCGGGTATTCCGGTCACGGCGACGTAGTCGTCGCGGGGGATGGATACCGCGGTGATCTTCGACATGTCCGCCGGAATATGTACCAGGATCAGGGTATTGGCGTTGTAGCCGCCCTGGTCGCCGTCACCCGCGTGAAGTTGATCGAGGATCTCCTTCGGCAGATCCCTGCCGCTCTGGTCCTTCCTGCTGTCGAGCCCGATGAGCAGAATATTCATATCGCCGTCGAGCGAGCGTGGCGTGTCCTCGCCGAGCGCGTCCGACCGCAGGAACCCGTCGTCGAAACTGCTCTCGGTCGCCCATCCCACCGCCGTCCCCGCCAACACGACCGCCGACAACGTCCCCGCCACGAATCTGACGGCCGTCGTGGCGATCCGACGCGCGGACCATCGCCGCGACGGCCTCGGTTCACGCGCACGACGCACTCGACCGTGCCGCACGGCACGGTCGGAGGTATCGATTCCCGGAATCGGAGTGGTCGGCTCATCCATGGTCGTTTTCCAGTCTGGCACAACACATGTTGCCGATCATTTGCCATATAGCGCCCCGTTACGCCGCTAGCGATCACGACGCACGTGCGCGCGGCCGCCGACGATTACCCGAGGGCGGGTCTTTCGGGAATGTCCTCGCGGCATAGCGATTCGCGGCGATCTCGGAACGAGCCCGGATCAGCTCGCCCCGCGCAGTTCGAGAATTCTGGCCAGGGCCGACTCCACGGCATAGCTCGCGTCGGCGGCGCCGCCTTTGACGTCGGCGTTCAGTGTCGCGACCACTTGGAGGGCCGCGCCGATGGTGGCCGGTGTCCAGCCACGTGCCTGGGCTTGGGCCTTCTTCACCTTCCACGGGGGCATGCCGAGTTGCTGTGCGAGAGCGAACGGGTCGCCGCGGCCTGCCGATCCGACCCTCGCGATGGTGTGCACCGAATCGGCGAGCGCGTCCGCGAGCAGCACATGCGCGACACCTCGGTCGTTGGCCCACCGCAGGGCTTCCATCGCGGCGGACCGCTCCCCCGCGACAGCGAGTTCGGCGACGTCGAATCCGGAGACCTCGGCTTTGCCCGAGTAGTACCGCCGCACGGCCGCGATGTCGACCTTGCCCCCGGTATCGGAGGCCAGCTGGGAACAGGCGGCCGCCAGTTCACGCAGCTCCGAACCGACCGATTCCAGTATCACCTGCACCACTTCGCCGGACGCCCGCACGCCCGCCGCGCGGAATTCCGCACGCACGAACTCGGTGCGCTCGGCGGCTTTGGTGAGTTTCGCGCAGTCGTGGGTCACCGCGCCTGCCTTCTGTAACGCGGGCGCCATCGCCTTGGCGCGCCCGCCCCCGGAATGCACGACGACCAGCACCACACCGTCCGGCGGATCCGATGCCGCCGCGGTGATGACCGCGACCGCGTCCTTCCCCGCCTCGGCCGCCGATTCCAGCACGATCACGCGGTCCTCGGCGAACAGCGACGGGCTCAGCAGTTCGGCCAGCTCCGCGGAATTCGCGTCACCGGCGCGTAGCCGGTCGACCGGCACCGCGTCACCGTCCGGCGCCACCGCCCGGACCTGCGCGACAATTCCCGCGATCGCGCGTTCGATCAACAGTTCTTCATCACCGAGCACCAGTTGGACCGCCGAGGGACGTTCGCTCACGGCAGCGATCCTACGGTCTCGTGCCGACAATTCCCCGACCCGACTCGTTCCGTGTCCCTCCCGGCTCGAACTCGGCGGGTGACCACGGCCCACCGATTGCCGACACATAGCCGACCTGCGGCGCGGGCAACCCGTTCGGCGGAAGATCACCGCATTGTGGGCTTTACGGCGAGGGAATCGGGCATCGCCGCGCTCGCTGACGCCGGAATCGACTACTCGGCCGCAGGGCCGCCTCGGCGCTTTCGGTCGATTGTTCGGCGAGCCGACAGCATGACGAACACCCGGCCCGCCCGGTCGGCGGGAAGTCACGACCTGCGGGCCAGTGGCCGATCCGACGACAAGGATGTCGCCGTCGCGGTCGGTTCGGGACACGATGGCACCGAGGTTCCGGAGTTCGGCGAGGATCTCCGGGTGCGGATGGCCGAAGGTGTTTCCGGTTCCCGCCGAGACGACGGCCAGTCGCGGGCGGACCGCCGCGAGAAATGCCGCGGTGGTGGTGCGCGATCCGTGGTGCGGGACCTTGAGGATATCGGCCCGCAACGCGTCGGCGTCACGCCCGAGCAGCCGTTGCTGCGCCGTGTCCTCGATATCGCCGGTCAGCAGAATTCGGCCGACCGGCGTGGTCGCGGCGATGACGAGAGACCGGTTGTTGGCGTCGTCCGCGCCCAGTGCCCGCGGTCGCGCCGAGGCGGCCGGGGCCAGCACATCCAGGCGTAGGTCACCGAATTCCAGCAGGTGGCCCGCCGAGAGCTCGAGAACGGTGATCGACTCGCACGTCGCGATCGCACGCACGTCGGCCGCGTTCCCGACAACACCGCGCGTATCGGCGCCCGCTGCCGAGCCGTCGCCCGGCGACGCGGTGGACCGTGCGACGGAATCCGCTGCCTGCCCGTCCAATTCGTGCGGGGCCACCGCGATGGCCGCGATCGAGCGGCCGTGCAGGGCTCCGTTGAGGCCCGCGATGTGGTCGGCGTGCGGGTGGGTGAGGACGAGCAATACGATGTGCTCGATTCGTAGGCGGTCCAGGCACGCGTCCACCGCGCGCGGATCGGGGCCGACGTCGATCACTATCGCCGTATGGTCACCGAGAGATAGGACGAGCGCGTCCCCCTGTCCCACATCACAGGCTGCCAGGACCCAGTCACGCGGCGGCCAGCCCGGATGCCAGGTGCGGATCGGGACGAGAACCACCGCGCCGCCGAGAACAGCGGCGCCGATGAGTTTTCGTATTCTCGCCGAACGCAATCCGCATATCAGGGCGACGACGACCGCGGCGGTGAGGAAACCGCCGACGGAACCGCCCGGCACCTCGACGGTGGCCCCGGGAAACGCGGCCGCGTGTTCGGCGACCGTGAGCATCCACCACAGGGCGGGCCCGGCGACGCGCAGGACGATCTCGGCCACCGGCGGCCAGACCGACGCTGTCACGGCACCGAGCGCGCCGATCACCGTGACCGGCGCGACCGCCGGTGCCACAAGGATATTCGCGACGACCGCGACGAGACTCAGCTGTCCGGACAGCGCGACGGTGATCGGCATGGTGACCACGAAGGCTCCCGCCGAGACCGCGACGATCTCGGCGGGCAGCCGCCACCAGCCACGCGCGCACAGCCAATCCGCCCACCCCGGGGCCAACAGGATCAGCGCCCCCGTCGCGAGCACCGACAGTGCGAACCCGGCGCTCACCGCGAGTTCCGGCCACAGGGCCAGCAGCCCGATGACCGCCGCGCACAGGGCGGGCAGCGCTTGCTTCCTGCGCCCGGTGACCAAGGCCAGCACGGTGATCGCGCCCATCGCCCCGGCGCGCAGCACGCTCGGATCAGGGCGGGCGATCACGACGAACATCATCAGTGTCAGCGCCGCGAACGCCGCCGTCGTGCGTGGACCGGCGGTCAGCAGTCCGACTACGAAGAGGACCACCGTGAGCACGATCGTGAAATTCGCGCCGCTCACCACCGTCAGATGCTGCATACCCGCGAGCCGGAAATCCTCGCGCACCGATTCGTGCAGTGCCGACGTATCACCGACGACCAGCGCGGGCAATAGTCCCGCCGAGTCCGCGGGCAATGCCTCCCCGGCCGCGTCGACCAGATCCGCACGCGCGTGAACCGCCGCCCGCTGCCACCACGGCAGGGCGCCGACCGTGCGCGGCGCGCCTGTCGCGTGCAGGGTCACCACGGTCAGGTCATGGTGGCGCGGCTCCTCCACACGTGCCCGGAATTCGATCCGCTGCCCGGGCAGCACCCGCTTCCAATCGTCTCCCCCGCCCAGGATCACCACCGAACCACCCGCCCGATACGCCACTTCCCCTCTTCGGAATTCCTCCAGGTCCGCCCGCACCACCCAGCGCCGTTCACCACCGAACGAGCTGCCGCGCACCGCCTTCGGATCATCGGTCGGCGTCACCACCACCAGCACCGAACTGCCCACGGTCGCCCGCAACGGATGCACCTGCACCCGGTGCTCATGCCATGCTGCCGCCACCGCGAACCCAGTCCCGAGAACCACCGCCGCCAACAGCACCACCGCGATCGAGCGGCGCCGATCCACATCCGTCCACAGTGCCCGTCCCCTCGACCACAACGTCTCGTCCGTTCGCCCTCTCGACCGAGCGCCACTGTCGATCCGACCTACCGGGTGACCGCCACCTACCCCCGCGGTGCCGGGACGATCCGGACCCCGGGTCGCCGAACGTCCCTCTCCTGGCCCAGCGATTCCGGGCCGATCCGATGGATGCTCATCGACCACCTCGGGACCTGCTCTCCGGTCCACCGAGCGACCTCCGACGGCCTCGGGACGCATACCTCGTCCCATCCAGTACTCTCCGCTTACTCCAGCAGCATTGCCCGGCCGATCCCCCGAGCGAGCATCGACCACCTGGGGATCTGAACCCCGGCCCGCCGAACGATCACTGCCTGCCGCTCCGTCAGTTCCGGGCCGGTCCGCCGAGTGGTCCACTCCCGTCCGCGGTTCGATGACCCCTTCGTCGTAATGCCGAGCCGATCCAGCCAGGTGCCCACTCGCCGGTGGTTCGGACGGCGCGCGGCGATCCGCGACCGGAACCAGCTCACGGCCCGCTACCACCACGACGAGGAGGCCGATCGCGATGGTGACGGCCAGAACCCAGCCGCCGAGCAGTGCCGCGATGGTCGCTGCCCAGCAGCACACCGCGGCGGGGAGCAACCTGGCGTCCAGTGGGTCGGTCGGATCCGCATCTTCGTTGTCGGTGTTCGCGGCAGGCGATCCGAGGCCGCGGGTGCGGAGTCGGGCGGCAATCCAGGTACGCGTGCGGTGCCAGCGGGCTTTCGCCGTTGTCGCGCTGCGGTTTCGGGTGAGGTGGCCTCCTTCCTCGCCGCAGACTCCGATCGGGTCGGTCGGACTCATATCGTGACCAGGTCACGCAGGCGGGCGAGGCGGGTGGGGCCGATGCCGTCGATGTCGCCGAGTTGTTCGATATCGCTGAACCGGCCGTTGGTGGCGCGCCAGGCGATGATGGCGCGGGCGGTGACCGGGCCTACGCCTGGGAGTGCGTCGAGGTCCGTTTCGGTGGCGGTGTTGAGGTTCACACGGCCGGTGGTGCCCGTCGTGCCAGATTGGGGCTTCGGGACGTTCGTCGGCCGTCCACCGGCGTTGATGGTCGTGCTGCCCAGCTGGGGTTGCCCCGGGTCGGTCGACATCTGTCCGACCAGCACCTGGTCGCCGTCACCGAGGCGCTGGGCCAGGTTCAGCGTGGTCAGGTCCGCGCCCGGACGGGCGCCGCCCGCCGCGGCGATCGCGTCCGCGACACGTGAGCCCGCAGGCAGGCGGATCAGGCCCGTGGTCTGGACGAGGCCCACCACACTGACGACCAACTCGCCCGTCGCCGGATCGGAGCCGGGTGCGACAACGGCGTCCGACCCCGTCGCACTCGCGGGCGCGGTGGGGCTCGGCGGTGGCGTTCCGCCTGCCGCGACGGCGGTCGTGGTCGCGCGCAGCGCCGGAACCGGTGGCACGGCCTGTGCGACCGGACGGTCCCTGATCACCACGACCGTCGCGATCACCACGGCGAACAAGCCGACCAATGCCAGGGTCACCACACCGCGACGGCCCGGGTCCATCCTCGCGCCTCGAAAACGATCCGGCACCATCCGTTCCCACCGTCCCTTTCCCCGCTCGGGTTCGTCCAGCCAATGGGGTGCGCGCACCGATTCCAGACCTTCATCCGCCGCTGTGAGGTGGTCACCGACCGGGGCGAGCAGTCCCTGCTCCGTGGCGGAAACCCATGCGCTCGAGGATGTTTCCTCCGGTGCGGAATCGCCGAACACGCCGCTCGGGCCGCTCCCGGACCGCCGAGGCCCATCGACCGCGAAACCGGTTTCCGGCTCACCTGACCCCACACTCTCTCGTGGAACCCCTCCGCCTTCGGTGATATCGACACCTGAACCGACGGCAGCCCGTGCACCAACCGGTGCCCCGACCTGGCGAGCAATACACGCGACTTCGGCACCGGCACCGGCACCGGCACCGGCACCGAGTACAGCCTGTACACCACCCGATGTCCGAGTTCGGCGAGCACTAGCCCCAACTTCGGCGACATCGACACCGTCACGGTCGCCGAGAACAGCCGGTGCCCCACCCGAGGCCGTGGCTCGGCTAGCACTACCCGAAACTTCGGCAAGATCGAATACATCCCGGACGTGGTCGTGCCCATCAGGTCCGGTGATCGACAGCGGAACCTGCACGGCTTCGGCGATATCCGCCTCGCCGCGGACCGAGCCCCCCGGTGCGCCCATGTCCGCTTCGCCCGCCGGGTCGTCCTGAGCTGAGCATCGTGCCCGCCGGTTGTTCGATCCGTCGTCCCACGGCACGCCGACATCGGCGGTGGCGGCGGGCGGCGCTGCGGCATTCGCGCTGGATGAAGCGGGTAACCGGTCGAGATCCCAGTTGCCCGAACTCGATTCGGACCGGCCGGGGGCGAACGAGCGCCGAGGAGACACGTCCTCCGGAGAACTCCGATCGGGGAGTTCGGTCCACTTCGTGAATTCGCCTACGGCCGAATCACTCCGGGAAACCCCGGGGGGCGGTGAACCACCGCCCCCGAGCGCGGGGGTCGGTAGTCCGACAGCGGTGGTTCGGCCCGCTCCGACGCGGGCGGTGAGTGCGCCCAGTCGGCGGCGGATGCGCTCGCGCTCGTCATGTCGTGGCATAGGGCGAACGTAGGCGCGCGGCAATCCGGATCGTGGTCGCCGACCTGGGCTTCAGGAAAGTCTGTGGACAACTTTCGGGCTGTGGAGAACCCGGTCAGACGCGCCGCATCACCGAGACGACCTTGCCGAGGACGACCGCGCGGTCACCGTCGATGACCTCGTAGGCGGGGTTGCGCGGTTCGAGGTAGACGTGGCCGTTGCGCCGTCGATAGACCTTGACGGTGGCCTCGTCGTCGATCATGGCGGCGACGATCTCACCGGAATGCGCTTCGTGCTGTCTGCGCACGACCACGATGTCACCGTCACAGATCGCGGCGTCGACCATGGAATCGCCACGTACGCGCAACCCGAAAACCGTGCCGCGGCCGACGAGTTCGCGGGGCAGCGTCAGGCTGTCGTCCGAGTGTTGCTCCGCCAGGATCGGCGTGCCCGCCGCGATATCGCCGAGAACGGGCACGGCCACCGTCGACTCGTCGGATTCCACGCGCGGCTCCCGCAGGAACATGCGGACGTCGATCGGCCGCGACACGGTCGCACTGCGACGCAGAAAACCGCGCTCCTCCAGGCTTTTCAGATGTTTCGACACCGACGACGCGGAACGCAGCCCGACCGCGTCGCCGATCTCACGCGTGTTCGGCGCGTATCCGTACCGTCGCACCCAGTCGCGGATCGTCGCGAGGATGTGCTGCTGGCGCGGGGGGAGCGTCGAGGTGTCGAGATGCTCGAAGTCGTGGTCGTATCCGGTCACCCGCAAAGATTAGAGGGGCCCGGTCGCGCGGGCTTGCGCGCCACACCCGGAACGAACCCTCAGCGCAACCGCTTGGCGAAGCAGTTCGACCGCGGCAGCACCTCGTACGGCGGGAAGATGGGGATGCGCTGGTATCCGCTGCGCTCGTAGAAGCGCACGGCGGCGGGCTGGAGATGGCCGGTCTGCAGGATCAGTCGCGGCAGTTCGAGTTCGCGCGCGGCGTCCTCGGCCGCGGCGAGCAGCAGTGACGCCGCCCCCGATCCCCGGTGTTCGGGGCGGACGAACATCCGTTTGAGTTCGAGTTCGCCCGCGTTCCAGCGCACCGCCGCGTGCCCGGCCGGGCCGTCCGAGTAGACGACGAATGTCCGGTGCACCGTCGCCGGATCGACGGCGTTCGGCTTCGTCGGCAGGGTGCGCGCCAACGCGGCGTAGCGCGGGCCGACCTCGGCGGCCATCTCCTCGCGCAGGGTCATCGCGTCCGGGTGGTCCCACTCGACCGTGGACAGGGTCAGCGCGGGACGGATCGGCGGCGTCGCGGAACTCGTCATACGCGCGACGTTAAACCGTGCCGCCGCCCCGGACACCGGTTGCGCTCAGCGAGATTTCGGGCCCGCACTACGCGCATCCGCCCGGCACGACGACCACGCCGATCGCCCCCACGCCGAGATGCACCGCCAGGGCCGGTCCGAATTCGGCCACGATGAGTTCACCGATCCCCGGCGACAGGTCGCGCAACTGCCCGGAAATGGTCTCGGCCGCGTCGGGTGCGCCGAGGTGCTGTACCGCCACGGCCGCACCCTCGGCTCCGGCCGCCTCCACCGCGGCCGCGACGAGTCGCGCGTACGCCTTGGACCTGGTGCGCACCTTCTCGCGCAGTTCCAGACGTCCCTCCACGATCTGGAGCAGCGGCTTGGTCACCAGCTCACTGCCGAAGAAGGACGCCGCGGTACTGAGACGACCACCGCGACGCAATTGCTCGGTGCGGTTGACCAGCACGAAGGTCCGCGCCCGCGTCGCCGCGGCGACCGCGGCCTCGAAGACGGTGTCGAGGACCGAACCCGCGCGGGCGCGTCGGGCGGCGGCCAGCGTCGGCAATCCGGTGGCCAGCCCGGCTCCCAGGGAATCGACCAGCAGTACCTTGTCCGAGGCGTCCATATCGCGGACGGCCTGCCTGCCCGCCTCCCACGTCCCCGAGAGCTGACGGGAGATGTGCACGGCGACGACGCCGTCGCCGCCGCTGCGTTCCAACGCCCGCTCGTAGACCTCGCGCAACTCCCCCGGTGACGCGGCGGAGGTGGTGACGGAGTCGGCGGCGTAGTCGATATCGATCGGATCGATACCTTCACGCACGGTCCGGTCACCGACCAGGACGTGCAGCGGGACGACGGCGATGGCCAGCTCGTCGGTGAGTTCGGCAGGGAGACTGGCGGACGAATCGGTGACGACCACGACGGCCACGGACTACCGAACCTCCTGCAAGGTCTTCACCATCGCGTTGGCCACCGCGCTGTGCCCGGCCCAGCCCCAGTGGATGCCGTCCGGGTTCGCGTCACCGGAGAAGATGTTGTCGCGCACCGCTTCTCCGAGGTCGACCAACGGCACCGAGGTGCGTTCCGACCACGCCTGCAATGCCTTCACCGCGCGCGGGCGACCACGATGCACCCGCCCGTAGGCGTCACAATTGTGTACCGACGGAAGCACCGCCACGAACGGGAGTTCCGGTCGCAGCTGGGCCAGCGCCTCGCGTGATTGATCCAGGTAGTCGACGCTGATCCGGGGCGGCAGCGCCACCGGCCTGCCGAGTTTGGCCAGTTTCGGTTGCAGCCAGTTGTACGTGCCGCGCACGACCCGGCGCAGCCACGTGGGCCGCACGTAACGGATCAGTTCGCGCAGCGCGGTCGGCAGCGGAGAGGGCAGCGTGTCCATGCCGCCGACCGCGAAGACCACCGCGCCGGCTTTCGGCACGCTGGCCCAGATCCTCGGATCACCGATCAGTGCCCAGTACGCGTCACGGCAGGTCCAGCCGATCCGTCCGACCAGTTCGACATCCCAATCCAACTCGGCCGCCACCAGATTCGGCCAGATCTTCGGATGATCGGCGGGCAGTCCGCCTTTGGGGCCGAAGTAGGCCAGGGAGTCGGCGACGACCAGCAGCACCAGTCGGCGGGCGGGCTCATCGGCGGACGCGGTCTGTTCGTCCTCGGCCGGGACGGCGGTCGCGGAATCGGCCGGGCTCGCTGGGGCGACGGTATCGACGGACGGCTCCGCCGTACTTGCCGCGACATCGGCGGATACCGGGACGGATTGCCCCGGCGCGCCCGGATCGACCGTGGCCGTGGCATCGTCGGCCGTGGCCGTCGCGCTGCCTTCCGGAGGTGCGAGCGAGGCGTTCGCTTCGGCAGGTGCCGACGGCGCGGCAGTATCGGTCCCGCCCTTCGACGCATCCGACTCGGGGAACGACGACACGGCCGGGGCGATCGACTGCCCTGCCTCCGGTCCATCCACGGCGGAGGTCTCTACCGGTGCCGAATCCCCCTCGGACCCGAGATTCTCAGCAGCCGAGTCCTGCTCGGACACCGCGAGTTCCGCGTCCGCCGAGGCGACTTCGGGCGACGACACGGACTCGTCGGAGCTATCGGCCGTCGTATCGGACGCCCCCTCGGATCCCCGCGAGGACTCGTCGGCCGCTTCCGCATCGGAATCCGAACGTCCGGCATCCTCGGCCGCGACCGGCTTCGGCGCCACCGGACCACCGAACAGCGCGTCCGGAAGCTGCCGTTGCGCTTTGGCGGTGACCTGTTTGAACAGTTCGTCGGGGACCGACCTGATCGGCTCCTCGGAGCGTGACGAGGACGCCGACCGCTTCGGTTCCTCGGCCCGTGGCGTGGGCGCGGGGCCGAACAGGGCGTCGGGAAGTTGTCGTTCGGGCTTGGCCGTGGCCTGCCGGAACAGTTCGTCGGGCACCGACCGGATCGGCTCTTCAGAGGACATCGGGAGCTACCTTCGCCGCTGCGTTCCACACATCGAGACGCCACCCGGGCTGGTCGATACCTGGACCGTGGCTGCTCAATTGCACCCAGCTGGTGTTGGCGAGCCCTCCGAGGGCGGGCCAATTCTGCGGCGGCAGGTCGAGCAGCGCAGCCGTCAAGGCGGCGATCAGCCCACCGTGCGCAACCAGGATGATAGTCCGGCCCGGCCAATCCTGCCGCTCGGCGAACAATTCCCGCACCAGCGGCAACGCGCGCGCGCCGACTTCGAGTTTGCTCTCCCCGTTCGGCGGTCGATAGTGCGCGTCGAGCCGCCAGGCCACGCGCGCGCCGGGGTAGTCGGAATCGACCTCGAGGTGGGTCAGACCCTCCCAGTCACCGAGCGCCGTTTCGCGCAGCCTCGGGTCGAGCACGACCGGTATCTCGGCGTGCTCGGCCAGGGCGAGCGCGGTATCGTGCGCTCGCTTCAGATCCGAGGCGATCAGGGCGATGGCATTGCGCGAAACCAGCTCGCGCGCGGCCTCTTTCGCCTGCCGTCGGCCGAGTTCGGTGAGTTCGGTGTCGATCTGCCCCTGCATCCGGTCGACCGCGTTCCATTCGGTCTGCCCGTGGCGCAACAGGATGAGCGTGCGCACGCTCGCGTACTTACTCACCGCTGTTCCTCCGTGATGAACGAGCTGGTCGATCTGTCGGCTCGCACACTCACTCCGCGCTGTCCTCCGTCGATCCGTCGACATTCACAGCTCCGTCGACATTCGCGGCCGCGTCGCCGTCGACTCGCGGATCGCCGAGGCCGTCCACCGGGACCACGGGGCAGTCCTTCCAGAGGCGCTCGAGCGCGTAGAAGTTGCGTTCGTCGTGGTGCTGGATGTGCACGACGACGTCGACATAGTCGAGCAGCGCCCAGCGCCCCTCGCGGGTGCCCTCGCGGCGCACCGGCTTGTGCCCGGCCTCGCGCAACCGCTCCTCGACATTGTCGACGATGGCGTTGACCTGGCGTTCGTTCGGCGCGGACGCGATCACGAAACAATCGGTGATGACCAGTTGCTCGGAGACGTCGAGCACCACCACATCGGAGGCCAGCTTCTCGTCCGCCGCTCGCGCGGCGACCTGCGCGATCTCGACCGCCTCGACAGTTGCCGTCATACAGCTACACCTTCCGCTCTGCCGGCACGTACAGGTGCCGCTTCGATATGTACTGCACCACGCCGTCGGGGACGAGGTACCACACCGGCCGGTTCTCGGCGGCGCGGCGTCGGCATTCGCTCGACGAGATCGCCAACGCCGGGATCTCGATCATCGTCACCGCGTCGCCGGGAAGATCACGTAGATGTTCCCGCAGATGATCGGTGTTCAGCTCATACCCCGGTCGGCTCACCCCGACGAACTTGGCCAGTTCGAACAGTTCGGCCCAATCCTGCCACGTGAGGATGTTGGCCAGTGCGTCCGCTCCGGTGATGAAGTACAGCTCGGCGTCGGGATGCTGGGTGCGCATCTCCCGCAGGGTGTCGACGGTGTAGGTGACCTTGCCCCGGTCGACGTCGGCCCGGCTGACCGAGAAACGCGGGTTGGAGGCGGTCGCTATGACCGTCATCAGGTAGCGATCCTCGGCCGGGCTGACCTGTTTGTCCGCCTTCTGCCACGGTTGACCGGTGGGGACGAAGATCACCTCGTCCAGGTCGAACCGATTGGCGACCTCGCTGGCGGCGACCAGGTGACCGTGGTGGATCGGGTCGAAGGTGCCGCCCATGACGCCCAGCTTGCGGCCGGACCGCCCTGTCTCTTGCATGAGTGTCGAGCTTAACCGGTGCCCCGGTCGGCGGCCGGGGCGCCGCCGTCCGGCCCGGCTCAGCCGCCGACGATCTCGCGCATGCCGGGCTTCAGGGCGGAATCGAGCTTGGACCAGGGGACGGTGATGACGATATCGCCCGCGGCATGGCTGGAGATCTCGCCGAAATGGATTTCCATTCCGCCGGGGGTGGCCAGCCAGAGCCGGTAGTTGTACTCGTCGGCCTCGATACCGCTCTTGGAGTAGGAATCGCCCGCCCGGGTCTTGGGCACCTCGATCGCGGCCTGGTCGGCCAGCAGGCTCAGGCCGTGGTCCACATCGGCGAACAGATCGTCCAGGGTGATCTCGTCGCCGGTGCGGGCATCGATGACGTAGCTCTCGTAGGCGTTGTTCGGGTGGGCCGCACCTTCGCTGTAGGTGCTGATCACGAACAGCGAGCTGATGGCCCGGCTGCCGAGATAGGTGACCTGGCCGCTGCCGGGCTTCAGGGTGAAGGTTTGCTCGACCTGGTCGATCCACTGTCGCGCCAGCCCGCGCATCGCGGTGTTGAACGCGTCCCGCGCGACCTCGGTCCCACCCGAGACCTGCGGCACGTCGAGTTCGTATCCGGGGCCGGTGAGTCGCAGTGTGGTGGCGCAATAGCCGCCCGGCGCGGTGGCCGTCGGCACGCCTGCGGGCGGTGCCGCGGCGGCACCGGATTCCAGCCCGGCCGCGCACGCGGTCATCGTCGCGGTCAGTACGGCCGCGACAGCGAGCGCGGCAGCCAATTTCTTCATGTCCGGACTCCGGATTCTCGATGTGCCGAGTCGGTCTCGGCGACAGGTCGAGAATGCGGCGCACCGCCAACGACTCCCTTACGAAAACCCAACGGTGCTGGTCGATCAGTCGCGACCCGCTTCCATATCGGCGAGTTGACGGCGGGTGTTGGTGAGTTCGACCGCCACTTCGGGGGTCGGATCGAGTTCCTCGAGTTCGGCGAGGATCCCGTACATGGCGTTCAGGCCCGACCCGGAGTGCGTGGATTCGCCGCAGTGTCGCAGCCAGGCGGCCGCGCGCAGACAGCGGAAGCGGGGGCCGACGCGATCGAGCTCGCCCCAGAGTTCGGCGGCGTGCAGGTAGGCCGAATACGCCCGGTCGTCCTCGCCGCAGGTGTCCAGGGCCGAGGCCGCCGACCAGGCGAGTTCGGCACGGAATTCCGAACGCCCCGCGGCGTCGCGGACCAGGCGCGCGGCTTCGACGAATTGGTCCGCGGCCGCACGGTACCTGCCGAGCAGTTTCAGCGATTTGCCGTATTGCCCTCGCAGAACGGCCATTTCGATATCCGGATACGGCGCCGATCCCGCCGCGAGCGACCGCTCGAACTGTGCCGCGGCCTGTTCGTGCCTGCCCGCGCGGTGATAGGCGCGCGCGGCGACGAAACTCAGGTGCGACGCGTCGGCGGCGGAGATCCCCTCCCATCGCGCCGCCGCGCGCAACGCCACGTCGGCGAGTTCCCGTTCGCGTCCCGACTGCCCCGCGACCACCATCACCAGCTGTGATCCCAGCCTCGCCAGATGTTCGGCCGGGAGCGTCCCGTCGCCGATCAGCAACGCGCGGCGCAGATGCCGCTCCGCCGGACCCGGATCGTCGAGCAGATGCGTGGCGGCGAGATCGGCGAGCGCCAGTGCGTCACATGATTCCTCGGCCGTCCAAGCGCCCCGCACGTCGGCGGCGTCACCCGGGCCTTCCCCGTCGGCAGCGCTCTCATCGGCAGCGGATTCACCGTGAGTGTGGTCTCCGGCAGCATTGCCCCCGGCAGCCGTTGTCTGCGCCATGGGTGGATCGTGGTGAGACCACCCAACGGTTTCCTTAACGAATGCTTATAGACCGAGCGTCGGACGACCTCGGTGCGTGACGGCCGGGCAGCCGAGCGGGGAAACGGCGCGGACCTCGTACTGTTATCGCCGCTCACCGCGCGAACGCAACGATTCACGGACGTTTGGATTTGGGGAGTTTGCGCACGATCGCCTCGTAGGACTGGTCGACGAGTTCGCGGATCTCGTCGTCGGGCACCTTCCCGGCCAGGGCGATCCGATTCCAGCCGTACCGGCCGATATAGGCCGAGGCCGTGACGTCGTCGGGATACACGAAGACCAGTTCGTCGGCCTCGGCTCGCGACGCGCCGCATTTGAGGCCGACCGAGTCGGTGCCGAGAAAGGCGAAGATCTTGTCGCCGACCTTCGCGACGACATCGCCTTCCCACGGCTCGTCCTTCCGGGCGCCGGGTTTGCCCAGGCAGTACGTCAGCAGTTGTCTCTCGTTCACACCCGCCTCCTCTATACCGGCAGCAGCCGGGACACCACCTCTGTCAACTGTCTCGCCGAACGGCATTCGTGCATCTCGATGACCTGCCGGTACTTGTCGGCGGCCGAATCGCCCGAACCCCACTGGTTCACCGGTTCCGGATTGAGCCAGTGCGCGTGTTTGGCGACGTCGACCATGTCCTGTAGGACGAGCAGTTCCGGATCGCGGTAGTTGGTCCTGGCGTCGCCGAGGATCAGCAGCGCGGACCGACTGGTGACCGCCTCGGGGAATTCGGTGGCGAAACTGCGCAGCGCGCTGCCGTAATCGGAATGCCCGTCGTATCCGACGACCTCCGATTCGGTGAAGATCCTCGCCATCGCCTTGTCCAGCTGGGTGTGCGGATCGAAGAACCGGGTCACCTCATCGGTGTTGTCGACGAAGGCGAAGATGCGCACCCGCGAGAACTGTTCACGCAGCGCGCTCACCAGCAGCAGGGTGAAATTGCTGAATCCGGCGACCGATCCCGAGACATCGCACAGCAGAACCAGTTCCGGACGTCCCGGACGCGGTTTGCGGTTGACCAGGTCGATCGGCACCCCGCCGGTCGACATCGATTTGCGCAGCGTCTTGCGCAGGTCGATCTCACCGCGCCGGGAATGCCTGCGCCGCACCGCGAGCCGGGAGGCCAGGATGCGGGCGAGCCGCTGACTGCTGCGGCGCAGTTCGATCAGTTCCCGTTCCGAGGCGCGCAGGAAATCGACGTCCTCGGCCTGGCGCGCGACACCGTATCCGGCGACCCGCTCGCGACCGATCCGTTCCGCCACCCGTCTGCGGGTCTCCGCCTCGACCTTCGTGCGGAAACCCTCGATGCGGCCGCGCGCGACGCGACGGGCGACCTCGGTGTCGAATTCACTGAGATCGGAGCCCGCGGCCAGACCGGCCAGGATCTTGGCGAGCAGCGTCTGCGGCTGCACTTCCCGCAACGCCTGGTACGACGAGAAGGACGAGCCGCGCGAGGACTGGTACTGGCCGAGCTGGTCGACCAGCAGGGCGGCCATCTGATCGAGTTGCTGCTCCGCGTCGTCCATGGCGAGCAGTTCGGCGAGCATTTCGCGCAGTGCCGCGATATCGATGTCACCGCTGTTGGTGTGCGGCATCTCGATATCGTCGACGTCGGCGCTGCGCTCCCCGATCGCCACCGGGAACCACAGGTCGAACATGCCGTCGAAGGTCGCGCGGTGCGTGGTGCGACGCAGCAGCGCGCAGGCCAAACCCTCGCGCAGCACCTCACGGTCCATGAGGTCGAGGACGGTCAGCACCCGGCCCGCGTCCACCGTCTCCGACGGCCCGACCGGGATACCCCGGGTCCGCAGCGCCTCCACGAATCCGACGAGATGACCGGGCAGCCCGTGCGGCGGCGCCTCCGCCGTGAGCGCCTCCAGGCCGGAACGGTCGACCATCGCTCAGGCCAGCTTCAGCTCGGCCAGCGCGCGCTGGTGGTCGCTGCGGTGCTTGAGGACGACGCCGAGGGTGGCCCGCACCGTGGTGTCGTCGAGATCGTGCAGGCCGAGGGCGAGCAGCGTCCGGCCCCAGTCGATGGATTCGGCGACCGAGGGCAGTTTCTTGAGCTGCATACCGCGCAGCACGTGCACGATCCGCACCAGCTGCGCCGAGACGGCCGCCGACAGCTCGGGCACCCGGCTCGCCAGGATGCGGCGTTCCAGTTCCTCGTCGGGGAAATCCAGGTGCAGGTACAGGCAGCGGCGCTTGAGCGCTTCGGACAACTCGCGGGTCGCGTTGGAGGTGAGCACGACGAACGGTTTACGGCTCGCGACGATGGTGCCCAGCTCGGGGACGGTGACCGCGAAATCGCTGAGCACCTCCAGCAGCAGACCCTCGATCTCGACGTCGGCCTTGTCGGTCTCGTCGATGAGCAGCACGGTGGGATCGTCACGGCGGATCGCGGTCAGCAGCGGCCGCGAGAGCAGGAACTCCTCGGTGAACACATCGGCTTTGGTCTCCTCCCAGTCGTTCTCGCTGGAAGCCTGGATGCGCAGAATCTGCTTGGCGTGGTTCCACTCGTAGAGCGCGCGCGCCTCGTCGACACCCTCGTAGCACTGCAACCGCACCAGTTCCGCGTTCGCGGTCTGGGCCACCGCGCGCGCCAGTTCCGTCTTGCCGACCCCGGCCGGTCCCTCGATCAGCAGCGGTTTACCGAGCCGGTCGGCGAGGAACACCGAGGTGGCGGTGCCCTTGTCTGCCAGGTAGCCGGTGCTCGCCAGCCGCTCGATCACATCGTCGACCGAGCTGAAGATCGGCTCCTGGGTCACGCTCTCCTGCGAAGCCACGTGCTGTCCTTCCGTTCAAAGCAAGCGGGAGGACCGACCTCCCGGTTTTCGGAGGCCGGAAACACCCGGAACCTCCGCCTCATCCGGCGGTCGCCGGATGGATCCGCTCATACCGGCCGGATCTGGCCGTCGCCCCACACGATCCACTTGGTCGAGGTCAGTTCCGGTAGCGCCATGGGGCCGCGGGCGTGCAGCTTCTGGGTCGAGATGCCGATCTCGGCGCCGAAGCCGAACTGCTCACCGTCGGTGAAGGCGGTGGAGGCGTTCACCATGACCGCGGCCGCGTCGACCCGGTTGGTGAACTCGCGCGCCGCGGCGAGTTCGCCGGTCACGATGGCCTCGGTATGCCCGGTCCCCCACCTGTTGATGTGCTCGACGGCGGCGTCGAGATCAGCGACGACCCGCAGCGCGATATCGAGCGAGAGGTATTCCTCGCCCCAGTCCGCGTCGTCGGCGGGCACCAGTCCCGGCAGGTCACCGTGCACGGTGACGCCGTACCGTTCCAGCGCCTCGATCAGACGCGGCACCGCGACGGTGGCGATGGCGTCGTCGATCAGCACCGTCTCGGCGGCGTTGCAGACGCTGGGCCTGCGGGTCTTGGCGTTGATCAGGATCTGCTCGGCCATCTCGAGATCGGCCGCGGAGTGCACGTAGACGTGGCAGTTGCCGGTGCCGGTCTCGATGGTCGGCACCTGCGCGTCGCGCACGACGGCGTTGATCAGGCCCGCACCGCCTCGCGGGATGACTACGTCGACCAGGCCGCGGGCCTGGATCAGGTGCGTGACGCTGGAGCGATCGGCGCTCGGCAGCAGTTGCACCGCGTCGGCGGGGATGCCCTGCGCGGTCAGCGCCGCGCGCAGCACCTCGACCAGCGCGGCATTGGAATGCGCGGCCGAGGAGGAGCCGCGAAGCAGGGCCGCGTTCCCGGATTTGAGGGCGAGACCGAAGGCGTCGACCGTGACGTTCGGTCTGGCCTCGTAGACCATGCCGATCACCCCGAGCGGCACCCTGACCTGTTTGATCTCGAGTCCGTTCGGCAGCGTCGAACCGCGCACCACGGTCCCGATCGGATCGGGCAGCGAGGCGACCTGACGCAGACCGGAGGCGATGCCGTCGACGCGGGCGCTGGTGAGGCGGAGCCGGTCCAGCAGTGACTCTTCGGTGCCCGCGGCCTGGGCAACGACGATATCCTCGGCGTTGGCGGCCAGGACGGTATCGGCCTCGGCCAGCAGGGCGTCGGCTGCCGCGTGCAGCGCGTCGTTCTTCTGCGCGGTGGTGAGCTGGGCGAGCACCCTGGACGCGACGCGAGCCTTTCGCGCGGCATCGTGCACTACCTCGCGGGTATCGAGCTCGGTCGTCGTTCCTGCCGTCATGGGTTACAGCCTACTGTTGCGGCCCGTCATCGATTCCACCGCTGCACCATCGACCGGGGTCCGGTCCGGTTCGTGTTCGGCGCCACCGGACCGCCGTCCGCGACTAGCGTCGGCGTTCATGACCACCGCAGACCGCGTGCCCGCGATTGCCGTGCTCGGCAGTATCAATATGGATCTGGTGACCACGACCGGCCGCGTGCCGGAGCCGGGCGAGACCGTCCTCGGGACCGGATTCGCCATGGTGCCGGGCGGTAAGGGCGCCAACCAGGCCATCGCGGCGCGACGGGCCGGTGCGACGGTGGAATTCCTCGGCGCGGTGGGCGAGGACGTCTTCGCCGCCGAACTTCGCTCGACGCTGACCGATTCCGGTGTCGGTGTCGAGCGACTGCGGACCGTGCCGGGTCCGAGCGGGGTCGCCGCCATCGTGGTCGACGCGGACGGAGAGAACAGCATCATCGTGGTCGGCGGGGCGAACGCGGAGTTGACCACACTCGACGCCGACGACCTCGCGGCGATCGCGAACGCCGATATCCTGCTGTGCCAGTTGGAGATTCCGATATCGACCGTCGCCGCGGCGGCCGCGCACGCGCAGGCGCACCAGACCACCGTCGTGCTCAATCCGTCGCCGGTGGCCGAACTGCCCGCCGAACTGTGGGCCCATATCGATGTGGCCGTGGTCAATTCGGGTGAGGCCGCGCGTCTGGCGCCCGTATTGGGTTCGGTGCCGCATGTCGTCGTCACCCGCGGCGCGGACGGCGCCGAATACCGAGGACCCGACGGCGGCTCGCATTCGAGCGCGAGTCCGGTGGTCGATGTGGTCGATACCACGGGGGCGGGGGACAGTTTCACCGGCGCGCTCGCCGCCGCGTGGCATCGCGGACCGCGCGCGGCACTCGCCTTCGCGTGCGCGGCGGGTGCGCTGGCGACCACGCGACTCGGTGCCAGCGTCTCCATTCCCACCGCGGCCGCGATCGACGCCGCACTCGCCGGTCGACACCGATCGGGCGCGCGATAACCCTTTCGCGAATGCGGCACGCGGTGTCGAAATCGACGATATCCGCGATACTTCCGCGGAAGCGGCCGCACGAATCGGCCCGCGGTGGTTGAATCACACCGAATGTGTGCTCTCGGGTAGCTATATCCAGTGAAGGGAGTTCAGCGTGATTCCCACTGTCGCGGAGCAGGTGCAGTTTCGCGTCGATCGTTTCCAATACGGCCGGGTGGTCGGAGAATGGGGTGGTCGCCACATCGCACACGGCCGTCAGCCGGGGCCGGACGACATCCTGCTGAACAGAGCCGATTATCTCGCCATCGCCGACGACGTCCGAATCGCCGAGGCGATCCGCGAATCCACCGCGGCGCCACCGCGCGCGGACGCGCAACAGGCGCTGGAGGTGTCATTAGCTGAACATATGCGAGCACCCGCCGGTGTGCTGTGCCAATCAGGCTGGGAAGCGAATATCGGCCTGTTGCAGACAATCGCGACGCCGCGCACGCCGGTCTATATCGACAGCCTCGCGCATATGTCGCTGTGGCACGGCGCGAAAGCCGCAGGGGCGCCGCTGCATCCGTTCCGTCACAACTTCCCCGGCCATCTGCGCGAGGAGATCCGCACCTACGGACCCGGCATCATCGCGGTGGACGCGATGTACAGCACCACCGGCAGTCGCAGTCCGCTGGCCCAGCTGTGCGACGTCGCCGAGCAGACCGGAAGCCTGCTGGTCGTGGACGAATCCCGCACCCTCGGCACCGACGGGCCACTCGGCGCGGGCGCGGTGGTGGCGCTCGGTCTCGCCGAACGGGTGCCGTTCCGCACCGCGAGCCTGGCGGCCGCCTTCGCGGGCCGCGCCGGATTCGTCTGCGTGAACGGCCTGGACTTCGTCGACTATTTCAAGATGGAGTCCTATCCCGCGGTGTTCTCGGCCGGGCTGCTTCCGCACGAGATCGCCGGTCTGGCCGCGGCGCTGGAGGTGGTGCGCACCGACGACTGGCGTCGTGAGCGATTGCGCCAGATCTCCACGCGCGTACGTGACGCGTTGCACGCCTTCGGATTCGATGTCGGCGGTGTCGGTTCGCATATCGTCGCGCTGCCAGGCGGCCCGGATCTGCGCGCCATCGCGATTCGCGACTTCCTCGAGGAGCGTGGCGTATTCGGCGCGGTTCTCTGCCCGCCCGTCACCCCGCGCAATCGCACGCTGATCCGCTTGGCCATGCACGCCGATCTCACCGACGCCCAGGTCGACCGGATCATCCAGGTGTGCGGCGAGGCGCGCGACACCTTCGGCCCGCTGCCCGCCGCGCCCAAACACGCGCGGGTGACCGGACCGGTCCCGGTGCAGGTCACCGAAGCGACCCGCTGAGTGTTCGGATCGCTCGACTATCCGTGCCGCGCTGCGGAAATACCCGCCGACGCCGTCGGGGCCCCTTATCGTTGACGATCATGCCCACCATGCCGGAGCGCATACCCGCGGACGGTGATCCGACCGCGTCCGTCGAGAAGATCGATGCCGAAATGGTCGCCGTGTCCTTTGTCGACAACGCGGGCATCACCCGGGTCAAATCGGTGCCGATCGGGCGACTCGCCCGCGCCGCCCGATTCGGGATCGGGGTGTCTCCGTGCTTCGAGACCTTCGCCTTCGACGATCTGATGACGGTGGGCAGCTACCTCGGCGGTCCCGACGGCGATCTGCGCCTGATCCCGGATGTGGGAGCGCTCACCGAGATCGCCTGTCAACCGGGCTGGGCATGGGCGCCCGCCGAGAAATACACCCAGGACGGTACTCGTTTCGCCGCCTGTCAGCGCGGATTCGCGGCGCGTCAGGTCGAGGCGGCGCGGGCGGCGGGGCTGCGGCTGTCGATGGCGTTCGAGACCGAATGGGCGCTCGGCATGGCCGACGAGGCCGGTTTCGTCCCCGCGTTCGACGGCCCCGCCTACGGGATGGTCCGGCTCGGCCGGGTCGGCGAGTACGCGCGCACGCTGGTCGCGACGGTCGAGCGGCAGGGTATGTCGGTCGAGCAGTTCCATCCGGAATACGCTCTGGCGCAAGTCGAATTATCGATCGCGCCGAACGATCCGGTCGCCGCGGCCGACGACGCGGTACTGCTGCGCCACACCATCCGGCAGGTGAGCGCGGATTTCGGGTGGCGGGCGACATTGGCTCCCTCGATCGACCCCGACGGCGCGGGTTCCGGTGCGCACCTGCATTTCTCACTGCACTCCGAGGACGGCCCGTTGTTCGCGGGCGGGCCCGGCCCCTACGGTATGCACCCGACCGGCACTGCCTTCCTGGCCGGGGTTCTGCGGGAGTTGCCCGCCCTCGTCGCGATCGGCGCGGGCAATCCGGCGAGTTTCCTGCGGCTGCGTCCCTCGCGCTGGGCGGGGATCTGGCACTGCTGGGGTCGTGAGGCGCGCGAGGCGGCATTGCGTTTCGTCACCGGTGTGCGCGGCACCGAGGAATGGGCGGCCAACGCCGAGGTCAAATGTTTCGACGCGACCGGCAATCCGTATCTGATCGTCGGCTCGGTGATCGCGGCCGGACTCGCGGGCGTCGCCGAGGAATTGACACTGCCCGGCGAGGTCACCGGCGATCCCGCGACGTTCGGGCCCGAGAGCGAGGTCAGCCGGCTGCCCGTCGACTCGGCCGAGGCGGCGGGCAGACTCGCGGATTCGACGGTGCTCGCCGCCGCGATGGGGCCGGAACTGCACGACGCGTTGCTCACCGTGCGACGCGCGGAGGCCGAACGCTATCGCGGCGCCACCCCGCGTGAACTCGTCGAGTTGACCCGCTGGCGGTTCTGACATGATCACCGACACGATCGCGCTCACCGACCACCACTGCCACGGTGTCGTCGACGCCGACCTGGACCGTCCGCGTTTCGAGCGTCTGCTCGGCGAGGGCCCGCGCGGCACCTTCGATTCGGCGTTGGGCCTCGCGGTGCGCCGATTCTGCGCGCCGGTGCTCGATCTGCCCGCCCACGCCGAGCCCGACGAATATTTGAACCGCCGCGCCGAACTCGGCTGGCGCGAGGTGACGACACGGCTGCTGCGTGGCGCGGGGGTCACCCGATGGCTCGTGGACACCGGATGCTGCCCCGAACCCGACGGCGACCCGGGAGCGTCGTCGTTCACGGTGCCGGTGCATCCGGGCGCGCGGCACCGTATCGGGGTCGACAGCCCCGCCATCGATCCCGGGTCGCCGTTCGTCGCGCGCCGCGACGCCCAGCTGGCACGATTCCGTGAACTGTCCGGTGGCGCCGTCGACGAAGTGGTGCGGCTCGAGCAGGTCGCGGAATACGTCATCGCGCAGCGGCGACATTCGCCCACGCTGTTCGCCGAGGTCGAGAACGCGTTGCGTGAGCGCGCCGCGCACGCGGTCGCCTTCAAGACCGTCGCCGCCTATCGCTGCGGACTCGATTTCCCGCTGGTCGATTCGCCACCGGCCGCCCTCACCCCCGAACACCGCATCGCCGATCCTCATCTGATCGGATGGCTGATCGGCCTCGGGGTACGGCTCGGCGCGGAATTGGGGCTGCCGCTGCAATTCCACACCGGTTTCGGTGATCGCGATCTGCGACTCGACCACGCCGATCCGCTGCTGCTCACCGATTTCCTGCGCGCCACCTCCGAGGGCGGACCGACCGTCGTGCTGCTGCACTGCTGGCCGTTCCATCGTCAGGCGAGTTATCTCGCGCATGTCTTCGACCATGTCCGCATCGATCTGGGGCTGACGATTCCGTATATCGGCGCACGCGCGGGATCGGTGCTGGCCGAAACTCTCGAACTCGTGCCGTTCCGGTCCCTGTGCTATTCCTCGGACGGTTTCGGTCTGCCCGAACTGCACTATCTCGGCGCGATGTTGTGGCGGCGCGGAATCGGTCGGCTGGTCGACGAATGGATCGCCGACGACGCGATCACCGTCGCCGATGCCGAGACTCTCGTCTCGGCCGTCGCCTCGGAGAACGCGCGACGGATATATCCGTCCGCGGGCGGCACCGCGAATCGGCCCTGAATTCGTCTCGAAGATCCTTTTCCCGCAATACCGTTCACCACGGTCGGCATCCGGTCGCACCGGAAATTCGGATGCTTTTCCGGCGTCGGCTCTCTACCGTGGAAATCGTTGTTGAACGAGAGGACCGAGACGATGTTTCCCGTCGAGCTGCCCGGTGCACGGGCGCAGACGCTGATGTGGGCCCAGGAGCACGAGATCGATCAGGCCGCGCTGCGGCAACTGCGAAATATCGCGCAACTGCGCTGGGTCCACGGCGTGCGCGTGATGCCGGACGTGCACCTCGGCAAGGGAGCCACCGTCGGGTCTGTCATCGCCATGCGGGACGCGGTCTGCCCGGCGGCGGTCGGCGTCGATATCGGGTGCGGGATGGAGAGCGTGAAAACCGATCTCACCGCCGCCGATCTGCCCGACGATCTTGGTTCGCTGCGCAGCCGCATCGAGGCCGCGGTGCCGGTCGGTTTCCAGTCGCACCGCGATCCGGTCGACGTCACCAAGGCGGGCGCTCGATTCGCCGCGTCGCACGGCGAGCTCGCCCGCGGCAACAACGCCTGGCGGCGTTTCTGGGACGCGTTCGACACGCTCGATCCGGGGGTGAGCGCGCTGGAGAGCAGGGCGCGCAAGCAGCTGGGCTCACTCGGTGGCGGCAACCATTTCATCGAGGTGTGCCTGGACGAGACCGACGCGGTGTGGATCCTGTTGCACTCCGGGAGCCGCAATATCGGCAAGGAACTCGCCGAGCGGCATATGGCGGTGGCACGCGCACTCCCGCACAACACCGACCTGCCCGATCGCGACCTGGCGGTCTTCGTGTCCGGAACCCCGGAAATGGACGCCTACCGCCGCGATCTGACCTGGGCGCAGGAGTACGCGGCGCGCAACCGCGCGGTGATGCTCGCCCTGGTCTGCGGCGCGGTCAGCGACGAATTCAGCGGGCGGACAGTGCGTTTCGACGATCCCATCTCCTGCCACCACAACTATGTGGCAGAGGAGGAGATCGACGGCGTGCCGATGCTGGTGACGCGCAAGGGTGCGGTCAGGGCGGGCGCGGGCGATCTCGCGTTGATCCCGGGCTCCATGGGAACCCGCTCCTACGTCGTGCGCGGTAAGGGGAATCCGGCTTCCTACCGGTCCGCGTCGCACGGTGCGGGCCGCCGGATGAGCCGCAACGCCGCCAAGCGCCAGTACACCGTCGCGGACCTGATCGCCCAGACCGAGGGGGTCGAGTCGCGCAAGGACGCGGGCGTGGTCGATGAGATCCCGGCCGCGTACAAGGATATCGACGCCGTGATCGAGGCACAGCGCGATCTGGTCGACGTCGTCGCCACCCTGCGCCAGGTGGTCTGCGTCAAGGGCTGACCGCCATCGGCCCCCGCCGCGCGACGCCTGGTCGCGCGGCGGGGGTCCATCCGCCTGATCGTCGTCGTGGAAGCCGGGTCCTTCCTCTCGTACGGCCATCGGTCACACGGCCGCCGCATGGTCGTCGGAACCGGTCGGGTGCGGACACCGGCCGTTCGAGGCGAACCACGCCGCCCGGTACCCGTGTCGGTGGGGTGGGGCACGATGGAGGCCATGACTTCGGCGAGCGAGACCACCGTGATCGACACCGCCGCGCCCGACCTGCGGGAACGGGCGGAAGAACTGCTGCGCGAACTGGCCGGGCCGGACGCTCGGCTGCGTGAGGACCAGTGGACCGCGATCGAGGCGCTGGTGGTGCAGCGGCGGCGGGCACTGGTCGTGCAGCGGACCGGGTGGGGTAAATCGGCTGTGTACTTCATCGCGGCCAAGTTGCTGCGCGGTGCGGGTCGCGGACCGACGGTGATCGTCTCCCCGCTGCTGGCATTGATGCGCAACCAGGTGGCGGCGGCCGAACGGGCCGGGGTCGTCGCGGCGACGATCAATTCGGGCAATGTCACCGAATGGGACGATATTCACGCGCGGGTCGCGAGCGGCGAGATCGACGTACTGCTGGTCAGCCCGGAACGGCTCAACAACCCCGATTTCCGGGATCAGGTGCTGCCGAGGCTGGCCGCCGACGCCGGACTGGTCGTCATCGACGAGGCGCACTGTGTGTCGGACTGGGGCCACGATTTCCGTCCCGACTACCGCAGGATCCGCACCCTCATCGCCGACCTCGGCTCGGATGTGCCGGTGCTGGCAACCACCGCGACCGCCAACGACCGGGTCGTCACCGATGTCGCCACCCAGATCGGCGCCGAATTCGATCCGGCCTACGCCGGGTCCACCGGGCCGAGCGACCGGACGCTGGTCCTGCGCGGCACGCTCGACCGGGAATCACTGCACCTGTCGGTGGTCCGTTTCGGCGACGCGGTGGAGCGCACCGCCTGGCTCGCTGGTCACCTGCACACTCTCGACGGTTCCGGAATCGTCTACACCCTCACCGTCGCCGCAGCGCACGATCTGGCCGACGTGCTGAACGAGCACGGTCACACCGTCGCCGCCTACACGGGGCAGACCGATCCGGCCGAACGGGAGGCGCTGGAATCGGCCCTGCTGAACAACGAGGTCAAAGCGCTCATCGCGACCTCGGCGCTCGGCATGGGCTTCGACAAACCCGACCTGGGATTCGTGGTGCACGTCGGTGCGCCGTCCTCGCCGATCGCCTACTACCAGCAGGTGGGGCGCGCCGGACGCGGTACCGACCGGGCCGAGGTGGTGCTGCTGCCCGGCCCCGAGGACGCGCGGATCTGGAGTTATTTCGCCTCGGTCGCCTTCCCGCGCGAGCACATCGTGCGCTCGGTGCTCGACGCCCTCGAATTCGATCGCCCGCTGTCGACCGCCGCGCTGGAACCGCTGGTCGAATTGAACCGCTCCCGCCTGGAGATGGTGCTCAAGGTGCTCGACGTGGACGGCGCGGTGCGCCGGGTGCGCGGCGGCTGGATCTCGACCGGGCAGCAGTGGACCTACGACGCCGACCGCTACGAACGCCTGGCCGCCGCCCGCGAGGTCGAGCAGCAGGCGATGATCGATTATCAGGCCACCACCGGCTGCCGGATGAATTTCCTGCGCCGCCAACTCGACGATCCCGGGCTGCCCGCCCTCGACGCCGAGACGCCCGGCTGTGGCCGTTGCGACAACTGCACCGGCACCCACCCCGACGCCACGGTCGACGCCGCCTCGCTCGCCTCGACCCGGGCCCGGCTGGATCGTCCCGGCCTCGACCTCGCGCCGCGCAAGCAGTGGCCGACCGGTCTCGGCAAACTCGGTATCCCGCTGTCGGGCAAGATCACCGGTGGCGCCGACACCGGCCGCGCACTGGGCAGACTCACCGATCTCGGCTGGGGCCAGCGGCTGCGCGCCCTGCTCGACGCACCGGACGACCCGATACCCGATTCCGTCTTCGACGCCTGCGTCACGGTGCTGCGCGAATGGAAGTGGGCCGCCCGACCCATCGCGGTCATGGCCCTGGAGTCCTCCACCCATCCGGTGCTCACCGCGACGCTGGCCGCGCGCCTGGCCGAGGTCGGCCGCCTGCGTGACCTCGGCACCCTCCCGACCCGTCCCGGCCGCCCGCCGGTGTCGGCCGCCAATTCCGCCCACCGCGTCGCCGCGCTGCACGACTCGTGGGAGGTCCCCGACCTGTCCTCGATCGAGGGACCGATCCTGCTGGTCGACGCCCTCACCGACACCGGCTGGACCCTGACCCTCGCCGCGCACGCCCTGCGTGCCGCGGGCGCCGACGGCGTCCTCCCCTTCGCCCTCGCCACCGTGACATAGCCCCAGCGGCACAGCCCCCAGTGACACAGCCCCCAGTGACACAGCCCGCGGCGATATCCGGTTCGGCGGGGCCGGAACGACTATCGTCGGTCGGGTGGCAGGCAAGTCGGCGACGCCCGCGATCGAGCTGGATATCGGCGATCGGACGGTGCGGATCTCGAATCCGGATCGGGTGTATTTCCCCGAGAGCGGGGCGACCAAACTCGACCTGGTGCAGTACTACCTGAGCGTGGGTGACGGGATCGTCAACGCGCTGCGGGAGCGCCCGTGCATGCTGCACCGGTTCCCCAAGGGCCTGGCCGGCGCCAAGGTGCATCAGAAGCGGCTGCCCGCCGGTGCGCCGGAGTGGGTTCCGACCGTGCGCGTGTACTTTCCGCGCTACGGCAGGCACGCCGACGAACTGTGCGTCGGCGGACTGGCCGAGGTGATCTGGGCCGTGCAGATGTCGACGGTGGAGTTCCATCCCTGGAATTCACGGCGTGCCGACACCGAGCGGCCCGACGAGTGGCGTATCGACCTCGACCCGATGCCGGACTGTCCGTGGTCGCGGGTGCAACGGGTGGCCGGGGTCGTCCACGAGGTGCTCGACGATCTCGGCGCGGTCGGCTGGCCGAAGACCTCCGGCGGTAGAGGTCTGCACATCTACGTCCGGATCGCGCCGGAGTGGGGTTTCGCCGAAGTGCGAAGGGCCGCTCTGGCTTTCGCGCACGAGGTGGAGCGGCGCGCACCCGATGACGTCACCACGACCTGGTGGCGCAAGGATCGCGATCCGAAACTGCTGTTCGTCGACTACAACCAGAACGCGCGTGATCACACCATCGCCGCCGCCTATTCGGTGCGCGGCGTCCCCGAGGCGACGGTCTCGACCCCGGTGAACTGGGACGAGATCCCGAATATCGATCCGCGTGATTTCACGATGAAAACCGTTCCGGCGCGCTACGCGGAACTGGGTGATCCGCACGCGGGCATGGACGACGCGGTATTCGCGATCGACGCACTGCTGGCCTGGGCCGATCGTGATCGGCTCGAGGATCCGCCCGACGATCAGGGGTGATCGATCACCGGTTCGAGTGCCCCTCGCACGGCGGCGACGAACCCCGCGGACCAGCGACGCGACCGCGTTCGCACGCCGGGTTGGTGCTAGATTTTCGATGGCGGGCATCGGCCCGTCCAGGCCGGCCCGGGGGTGCGCTGACCGGCCGCGATCGGTGTTCCGCGAGGAGGTCCGCAGTATGAGCGAGCCAGTTGTCCCGGTGGCGATCGGCCCCGACCGACCCGCGCCGACCCTGGTGGAGAAGGCCGTGGTCGAGGGGGGTGCCGTCGTCTCCGATCTCGACGAGGCCAGGGGGCTGATCTGGGTGGGCAAACCGGCCGATTTCCCGCCGCTGCCCGAATCGGTCGAATGGGTGCAACTTCCGGCGGCCGGGGTCGAGGACTGGTTCACCGCCGGCGTCTTCGACCGCTACCCGAAGGTTCGATTCACCTCCGCCGCAGGCGCTTTCGCGGCGAGTGTGGCGGAGCACGCGTTGATGCTGCTGCTCGCCGGAGTGCGGTATCTGCCCGAGCATCTGCGGGCGGACAGCTGGCGGCAACAGGATTTCTTCCCGCATGTCGGATCGCTGCGCGGCAAGACCGTCACCATCGTCGGGGCGGGCGGTATCGGCCGCGCGCTCATCCCCATGCTGACACCGTTGGGCGCGCACGTGATCGCGGTGACCCGTTCCGGCCATCCGATCACCGGTCCCGATATCCCCGACTCCGTCGAGACGGTCTCCACGGATCAGCTCGGCAAGGTCTGGTCCCGCACCGATCACGTCGTGGTCGCCGCACCGGCCACACCCGAGACCAGGCATCTGATCGACGCCGACGCGCTGTCACGGCTCAAGCCGTCGTCCTGGGTGATCAATATCGCGCGCGGTCCGCTGATCGACACCGACGCGCTGGTGGCCGCGCTGTCCTCGGGCATCATCGGCGGCGCGGGTCTGGACGTCACCGACCCCGAACCGCTTCCCGACGGTCATCCGCTCTGGGCATTGCCGAATGTGATCATCACGCCCCATGATTCGAATCCGCCGCAGTTGCGTCTCGCCGCTTTCGCCGACCACGTCGCCGCGAATGTGAGCCGTTTCGTCGCGGGTCGGGAATTGCTGGCTCCGATCGATCCGAGGCGCGGCTACTAAACCTCTTTTCAATGTGCCATTGACAACTGGCACATTCATCGCTGATTCTTGAAGCATGACAAGGTCAACGAGGACCTCGGTCCCCGCCATCCCCGCGGCGCCCTCGCTGCGCGCCGTCGTCGCGGCCAGGGCGGCCGAGTACGGGCTGCGGCCGCTGAACTGCGCGATTCCGCTCAACACCCCCGGCATCTGGTTCGCCCGCACCCTGATCGCCACGATCATGGCCGCCGCGGGCCCGACCCTGCCGGGAACCACGGTCACCCGGGTCAGAACCGGAGCGGTGCGCGGCGAATGGGTGCGTGCGCCGGGCGTACCGTTCGGCACGAAAGTCGTCTACTACATCCACGGCAGCGGTTACGTGCTGTGCTCGGCCCGCACCCACCGCGGACTCGCCGCGCGGCTGTCGAAACGGATGGGCCTTCCGGTATTCCTCACCGACTACCGACTCGCGCCGGAACATCCCTTCCCCGCCGCCGCCGATGACGTCGAAGCGGGCTACCGATGGCTGCTCGACCGCGGCACCGACGCGAAAGATATTGTCATCGCCTGCGATTCGGCGGGCGGACATCTCGCGCTCGACCTGCTCATCGAGAACGGACGCCGTCGCGGCCCACAGCCCGCCGCCGTCACGATGTTCTCGCCGCTGCTCGATCTCACCCTCGGACTCGCGGCGGAACAGGAACGGCGGCAACGAGATCCGGTCATCTCCGCGACCGCGGCGGCGCGGCTGCCCCGTCGGTACACCGGGGGCCTGGCCGACGACGCGCCCCGGCTGCGGCTGACCATCCCCGACGGGATCGAACTGCCGCCGATCCTGGTCCAGGCGGGTGGCGCGGAAATGCTCAGCGCCGACGCCCGGGCGCTGCACGCAATGGTCCGCGCCGCGGGCGGGGTGTGCGAACTCGAGATCTGGCCCGGTCAGGTGCACGTCTTCCAGGCGCTGCCCCTGCTGACCCCGGAGGCGGACCAGGCCCTGGCCCGCGCCGCCGACTTCCTGCGCGCCGCCCTCGTCGCGCCGACCGTCTCGGAAAAGGTGAGCTGACGTGTTCGGAGTGGAGAAATTCCTGCCGCCAGGACTGCTGCCGTTCGGTATCGGCTCGGCACGGCGCAGCCATCGGGCCCGCGCCGTGGTGACCGGTGCGGGCAGTGGGATCGGACGCGCCTTCGCCCGGGAGATCGCGGCCCGCGGCGGCCAGGTGATCTGCGCGGATATCGATGAGGCGCGCGCCGACGCCACCGTCGCGCTCATCGAACGCGAGCATCCCGGCCGCGCCCACGCCCTGCGCTGCGATGTGGCACGCCGCGAGGACGTGCGGGGACTCGCGAATTTCGCCGAAGCCGTCTTCGACGGTCCGGTCACCCTCGTCGTCAACAACGCGGGTGTCGGCATCGGCGGAAAACCGGTGGGCGAGATCGGCTTCGCGGACTGGGAGTGGGCGCTCGGCATCAACCTGTGGGGTGTGGTGCACGGTTGCGAGGTCTTCGCACCGGTGCTGCGGGCCGCGGGAAAGGGCGGAATCATCAATGTCGCCTCGGCCGCGGGGTTCGCCGCCGCACCGTCGATGGCCGTCTACAACACCTCCAAGGCGGCGGTGATGTCGCTGTCGGAGACCATGGCCGCCGAACTCTCCGGAACCGGCGTCGCGGTGACGGTGCTGTGCCCGACCTTCGTCAAGACCAACGTCACCCGCGACGGCCGGATCACCGACGGATCCCAGCGACTGGCGGACGCGCTGATGCGCTGGACCGGTTTCACCCCGGAATACGTCGCGAGAACCACCCTCGACGCCAACGACCACGGCAGGCTCTACGTCCTGCCCCAACTGGACGCACACGTGGTGTGGCGACTCAAGCGCTACTTCCCCGCCCAGTACACCTACGCCCTCGGACTCCTCGAACGGTTACTGCCGCACGACGATTCCACCGAACACGACCGCGCGACGGTCACCGAGCAGACAGGAGCCCGACATGGCCATCGCGATGGACTTCGATGACATGCTGCGCAAGATCAAGGACCGGCAGTGGGCACTGGCCGATATCGAGTGGGACGCCCCCGGCGTCGAGACCATCTCGCCGGAGCTGCACGCCAAACTCAAGCCGTTCATGGCCGATCTCATGTGGATCGAGAATGTCGGCGCACGCGGATTCGCCGCCATGGCCAGGAAGGCCCCGACCGAGACCCTCCGCGAGATCTACCGCTATTTCCACGCCGAGGAGCAGAAACACGCCAATGCCGAACTGGCGCTGATGCGCCGGTGGGGCATGCTCGACGGTGACGAGATCCCGCAGCCGAACGTGAACGTCAAACTGGTCATCGACTTCCTCGACAGGTACTCCGACGACATGTCGCTGTCGTTCCTGGGCACGGTGATTCCGATGCTCGAGGTGACCCTGGACGGCGCGCTGGTCAAATTCATCATGGACGAGATCGAGGATCCGGTCTGCCAGGAGGTGTTCAAACGCATCAACGCCGACGAATCCCGGCATCTGGCTGTCGATTTCGCGGTGATGGATGTGCTCGGGCACGCGCAGATGCGCAAACTGCTTGTCGACCTCGTCGGCGGCTGGGTCAAGCCGACGTTCCTGATCGGTGTGCTCAGCTACGTACCGCTGCTGAACAAGATGCGCGACAACATCGTGGCGATGGGCGTCGACGAGGAGAAGCTCTACACCGCGCTCAAGCGTTACGGCAATTTCGGCGAGCGCAGCGAATTCGCCCGCAGGCTGCCCATGTATCAGATCGTGAAGATGCACGGCAGCTGGGTCATCGATCGCGACCACCCGTACCACCTGCTGGCCGACGCGCTGGTCAAGATCACCGCGCGGGTGCCGAAAGCGCTGCTGCGCAAGGACCCGACGTGGTCCAAGGAACTCACCTACGAGCCCGCGGCATGACGCGCCGCACACGGAAGGAGAGCACCGTGGCGAGCGCGGCGGTAGTTCCCGAAGCGGAAACACTCGATGTCGCCGTCATCGGCGGCGGATTCGCGGGGATCGGCACCGCGATCCGGTTGAAACAGCGCGGCATCGAGAATTTCGCGATCTTCGAACGCGGCACCGCGATCGGCGGCACCTGGCGCGACAACACCTATCCCGGAGCGGCCTGCGATATCCCCTCGCGGCTGTACTCCTACAGTTTCGCGCCGAATCCCGACTGGTCGCACACCTATTCGGGCAGCGAGGAGATCCTCGGCTATATCGAGTCGATGGCCGCGGAATTCGGGCTGCACCGTCATTTCCGGTTCGCGCACAATGTCACCGGGATCGTGTTCGACGAATCGGCCGGGCTGTGGGAGGTGAGCGTCGAAGGTGGCGTCGACCCGGTGCGGGCGCGGACCGTGGTCCTCGCGTCGGGGCCGCTCGCCAACGCGAGTCTGCCGCCGATCCGTGGGATCGAGACGTTCACCGGGCACATGATCCACAGCGCCCGCTGGGATCACGACTACGACTTCACCGGCAAACGCGTCGCGGTCGTCGGCACCGGCGCCAGTGCGGTGCAGATCATCCCGGAACTGGTGAAGAAGGCCGCGTCGGTCACGGTGTTCCAGCGGACGCCGGGGTGGGTGCTGCCTCGGGTCAACCGGCGGACCACTCCGCTCGCCAAACAGCTGTACCGGCATGTGCCGGGGGCCGAGACCCTGTCCAGGCAGCTGTGGTTCTACGGGCACGAATCGGTGGCGCTGGGCGTGGTGTGGAACACGCCGCTGACCCGGGTCGTCGAAATGGTCGGCAAGGCGCAATTGCGCAGGCAGGTGAAGGACCCGTGGCTGCGGCGTCAGCTCACCCCGGATTTCCGGGCGGGCTGTAAACGTCTGCTGATGACCGACGACTACTACCCCGCGCTGCAACGCGACAACTGCACACTGATCACCTGGCCCATCGCCCGCATCAGCGAACAGGGCATCCGCACCGCCGAGGGCATCGAACACCGGGCCGACTGCCTGGTCTTCGCCACCGGATTCGACGTGTCCAAGACCGGGACGCCGATTCCGGTGGTCGGGCGCGACGGGCGGGTACTGGCCGATGAATGGTCCGGTGGCGCCTACGCGTACAAGAGCGTCGCGGTCTCGGGCTACCCGAATCTGTATTTCACCTTCGGCCCGAATTCGGGCCCGGGCCACAATTCGGCGCTGGTGTACATGGAAGCCCAGATCGACTATCTGGTCGGCGCGATCGGCACCGTCCTCGATCGGAATCTCCGCCTGCTCGACGTGCGCCGCGAGCGTCAGGACCGCTACAACGCCGCGATCCAGCGCAGGCTCACCGGCACCACCTGGAATTCGGGCTGTCGCAGTTGGTATCTCACCGAGGACGGTTTCAACGCGACCATGTACCCGGGTTTCGCGACCCAGTACGTCGGCCAGTTGCGCGCGCTGAACCTGGACGACTACCACGTGGTGCCGTCCGAGACGAGTCCACGGCGACCGATCGCCGCGGTTTCCTGAGTCGCCGTCGTTTCGTGAACGACCACGATTCGCCGTATGCCGGAGGCCCGCGGCCGGGACGATAGACTCGGTCCTTCGAGGATCGAGTCACCCGGCCGCGGGACCGGAGCCGGACAGGTGCGAGGAGGTGAATGCGCCGGTGGAGTACCGGATCGACGATCTGGCTCGTGCCGCGGGTACCACCACGCGCAACGTGCGCGCCTACCAGGAGCGCGGGTTGTTGCCGCCCCCGGTGGGCAAGGACGGTCGCGCGAGCATCTACGGCGATGTCCATCTCGAACGGCTGCGCCTGATCGATGCCCTGTTGCAGCGCGGCTTCACCACCGCGCATATCGGCGACTTCATCACCAGCTGGGAGACCGGCAAGGATCTCAGCGAAATCCTCGGCCTCCAGCACGCCGTCACCGCGCCGTGGGCGCCGGAGGAGACCTTCGAGGTCTCCCGCGAACTGATCGGCACCATCCTCGGCACCGATTCCGACGAACTGGTCCAGCGTCTGTGCGAGATGAAACTGGTTCGGATCGACGGCGACACGGTCACCTTCACCGACACCCAACTGCTGGCCTCGTTCGCCGAACTGCACGAATACGGCCTGGAACTGCGCACCCTCATCGAGATCTACGCCAAGGTAGCCGACCGTATCGACGACATCACCGGCATCCTGATCACGGCCGCCAAGGAACACATCGTCGACGAGCACGGTCCCGGCTGGCTCCCCGAGACCAGCACCGAGATCGCCGACACCACGACGATGCTGGAGAAGATGCGCGAACTCGCCGTCGCCTCGGTCCACAGCACCCTGGCCCGATCACTCGACGTCACGTTGCGCCGCGAACTCGGCGACTACCTCGCCACCGCGGCCGAACGCGAACGCGCCAGGGCGAACGATTCGGTCCGCCCGGGCGAATAATCCGACGGCACAACGACTCCATTTCGTCTTGGAACGGAACTACAGCTACGTCGCGGCCCCGAGGCCCGCACCGGCTCCCTCGGCCGATTGTCGGATGACCTCTTGTGCCAACGCCCGGTACTGTTCGGCGCCTCGGGATGTGGGGGCCCACGCGGTGATGGGCTCGCCTGCGATGCTGGCGTCGGGGAAGCGAACGGTCCGCGAGATCATCGTGTCGTAGACCCGGTCACCGAAGACCTCGGCGATACGCGCCAGCACCTGACGTGTGTGCAGCAGGCGCGGATCGTACATCGTGATCACGATGCCGAGCAGGCTCAGTTGCGGGTTCAGCCGGTCGCGAACCTTGCCCATGGTGTCCGTGAGCAACGCGAGTCCGCGAAGCGCGAAGAACTCGCACTCCGTCGGGATGATCACACCGTCCGCGCAGGCAAGCGCGTTCACGGTGAGCAAACTCAATGCGGGCTGGCAATCGATGAGGATGTAGTCGTAGCGTTCCCGAAGCGGCCCGAGCACCCGCCCCAGCGTCTGCTCCCGCGCAACCTCGTTGACCAGCTGAATCTCCGCGGCGGATAGATCGATATTGCTCGGTAGTAGATCCACATTGTCGACGCAAGTCTTCATCAACACCTCGTCCACCAGTGTCGTCGGCCCGACGAGCAGGTCGTACACGGTCGAAGTCAAAGCATGGTGAACCACACCGAGACTGGCGGACAGCGCGCCTTGCGGATCCAGATCGACCAGCAATACCCGCCAGCCCTGTTCCGCCAGCGCGGCACCGAGATTGACGGTAGAGGTGGTCTTACCCACGCCGCCTTTCTGATTACACAGAGCAATGATCTGCGCTGCACCGGTTGGCAACTCGGCCATCTCCAAAGGTTTGTCCGCACTGACTACTGTCACGATCTGCCGACTCTCCTGTTCGTCTGTTCCACCGCCGCTGCGACTGCAAGGCAAAACACCAAACTACGGGGGAGATTGCTGAAAAGTCGCCAGAACAATCGAGTGTCGGCCGGAAAGATTGCCGACCAACGACGAATCCGTGGTGACCGCCAACCACTATGCCGCTTCCCGCGGATCATCTCCACGGCGAGGTCCAGTCGACCCCCGCCCGACAGTGAACTCCTCGAACTGTCCCCGCCACTACTCAACGGCTACGCCATCGAGCGCGGCCCCCGCCAATTCAGTTGTGTCCCACACGAACACAACCTGATCACGCTGTGGTCGCTCGCTCCACTTCCAGCGGCCCGACCAGCAGAATCATCCACCACGAAGTACGGCTGGAATATCAGCGTCAACGATGTCGCCGCCGCGATCCCGAACCGGCGCACGTGTTTGTTGCCCGCCACTCCGAGGCAGACTCCCGACAGGGCTACGAACACGACGATCCAGCTCGCCCGATAACAAGTGCTCGTTTCCGGCTCAGGATTCGAGCACACCGAAATGATCACTGTCGCGCCGATATTGTTTCCGATCAGCCGGAACACCTGGTTCGAGCCGATCGAGTCTCGATTCTCGCTTGAACTGTGAACAATCCATCGGTAAGCGGATCGGGCGGCTCGGTATCGTCACGTGGCGGACCGTGTATTGATTCTCCTGAATTCCGACAGTGCCGACGACTGCGGATCCGACGTGAATCCCGCAAGACCGGCGATGCCGACGTCAGCCGCCGCGCACCCCGGGCAGAACTGCTCGCCACCACATCCACTCGCCCGCGGGCCGACCGACCGAGCAGACAGCGACAACCGGACACGCGACGACAGCGCCCGTGGCCCCCGTAGGACAAAACCGGGACGGGCCGTCGTGTTCGTGCTTCGAACTGTCGATCAGCGGAGCACTCTCGACCCGGACTCGATCGTCGCCCGCCACCCGGCAGACGACGATCGAGTCCGGTGACAAGCTAGGCCGCCGACCTCCCTATTCCCGGATGGCCCAGCAACTCTGCCTGCAATGCCACGTGTTCGGCACACAGGTATCGGTATCCCGGCCGGATGAATGCCGGGTCCAATCGCTGCTTGAAGGTCAGATTCTCCTGTCGCCAGCAATCGCCGCACACCAACGTGTTCATGGGGCACCTCATTCCGCTCGCATGGCGCGATATCTCTACTTTCCCAATCTTCTGCTCCCCCATCCCGATAGCGGCCCAACCGTTATGTACTTCGTCGTGTGGTCGCGAGCCTGCCGGGGACCGGATCGGGGTGGGCGCGGCTCGCCGTCTCGGGTAAAAGCCCTGACCACAGGCCCGGGCGACGTACGCTGCCTGGTGACCGCTGTCTCCGTAGGACGGATGGAGTCACCATGATCCGAATCGGACAACCACCCATGCCGCTCGTGCGCGCCGTCGATTTCGTTCGCCACACGTTGACGGTTCTGCATCGCAAACTCGTGCCGGGCCCGATCGCGCTCATGGAGGTGATCGCGGCGGGCTGGCTCACCCAGGCCCTCTACGCGGCCGCGAATCTGGGGATCGCCGACGCGCTGGCCGAGGGACCGCGCACCGGCAGGCAATTGGCGCGCGCGGTGGGCGCGCAGGAGGACGCGCTGCACCGGCTGATGCGGTTGCTGATCAGCCACGGCATCTTCACCAGGGATGCGCGCGGCCGCTACGCGCTGACCGCGCTGGCCCGTCCACTGTGCGCCGACAGCGAGGTCTCGCTGCGGGACGCGGTGCTGTTCTTCGGTTCCGAGTTGCATCGCAGGCACTGGACCCACATCACCGAAGCGGTGCGCACCGGTGAAGCGGTCGGCGCGAAGATCGATGGCAAACCGTTCTTCGAATACGTCGCCGACGACCGCGAGACCGGCGAGATCTTCGATCGTGCGATGACCAGCATCAGCACCCTGACCATGGGACCGTTGCTCGCCTCCTACGATTTCGGCCGCTTCGGCACCGTGGTCGACGTCGGCGGCGGCGAGGGCCTGCTGCTCGGTGAGATCCTGCGTGGCGCACCGCGATCGCGCGGCATCCTGTTCGATCTGCCCGAGGTGGTCGCGAAGGCCCCCGCCACGCTCGCGGAATTGGGTGTGGCCGATCGGTGCGTCGTCGAGAGCGGCTCGTTCTTCGACCGGGTGCCCCCGGGCGGAGACGCCTACCTGCTCAAACACATCGTGCACGACTGGGACGAGGAGCAGATCGGCCAGATCCTGCGGGTACTGCGCACGGCCATGACCCGGGATTCCCGGCTGCTGCTCGTCGAACTCGTCCTGCCCGAGAACACCAGGCCGCACCCCGGCAAATACATCGACCTCGAGATGCTCATCAACACCGGCGGCCGCGAACGCACCGAATCCGAATACCGGGATCTGCTCGCCCAGGCGGGTTTCACACTCGAGCGCTGCGTCCCGACGATCTCCCCCGACAACATCCTCGAGGCCCGCCTGACCTAGTTTCCCGTCAGGAGGAGGGCCTGGGCGATCAGGGTGAGGTAGAGGGTGAGGATGAACAGGACGGCGGGGACGACGGGGTAGTCCGGGTCGTCCGAGCGGAGGAATTTCGCCGCGGCGACGGCGGGAATCAGTAGGAGCGCGGCGGGGATCCAGGCGAGCGCGGCTTCGGCCGGGGCGTGGTCCCAGGGGCGCACCAACGCGAGGTCGGTGGCCACCGCGACGACGGCGAACAGTACGGACGCGACGGTACTGCCCCGTGCGCCGAGAGGGTTGGAGTAGAGGAGTTCGCCGGGTCGCTCGGTGCGGGCGGTCTTGCGGGCGAATTCGAATTGCAGGAACGCGCCCGCGAAGATCACGGCGACGGCGGCGGATCGCCAGTGGGCCGCGACCTCGCCGGTGTCGATGGCCGACAGCACGATGTAGGCGGTGACGAGTAGTTGGACCGGGTAGGTGACGACGAGGTTCAGCAGGATATTCGTGCGCACCGGGTCCGAAAGGCGTTCCAGTGCCCACAGGAGCAGCCCGTAGGCCAGTACCGCGGCGATCATGAGCGCGGACAGCGCCGACAGCGCCGCACCGGCGGCGACGGATACGACGGCGATCACGGCCATCCCCGCCCGCAGTTCACCGGCGCTGACGGCCCCGGTGACCAACGGCCGGTCCGGATTGTGGACGCGGTCGTATTCGAGATCCTTCTGCTCGTCGACCATGCGCAGGTAGAGCAGGACGACGGCGACGATCGCGATACGCAGCACCGTCGCGCCGGTGGGATGCCAGGACCGCTCGGGTCGCGACACCAGCGCCGCGGTGCCTTCCAGCGCCAGCACCCACAGGATGCCGTACAGCAGGTAGTGCGGCTTGTACATCACCTTCGTGAACCGGGCCAGGCGCAGCACTGATTCCCAGGGTCCACGGGACGGGGCTGTTCCGGTCGCGGACGGTGTCACAGGGTCCATGTGTCCCAGCTGG
>NZ_JAFMPL010000051.1:0-50330 GCF_019038455.1 Nocardia noduli | reverse complement strand
GGGAATAGCCGAATATTCTGACTCGTTGTCGATGGCGAATACGTCGGCAGTGTGTGCCGGTCGGCGGCGTGCCGATACGGCGGTGTGCCGACCGTGGAAGGGTGACTCGTGCTGGTGATCAAGGCCGACCTCGTCGAGGCGATGGTGGCGCACGCCCGGGCCGACCATCCGGACGAGGCGTGCGGAATCATCGCGGGCCCGGACGGTTCGGATCGCCCGCGGCGTTTCGTCGCCATGATCAACGCCGAGCGTTCGCCGACCTTCTACCGGTTCGACTCCGGCGAGCAGTTGAAGGTCTGGCGCGCGATGGACGACGCCGACGAGACGCCGGTGGTGATCTACCACTCGCATACCGCCACCGAGGCGTATCCGAGCCGCACCGATATCTCCTATGCCTCCGAGCCCTACGCGCATTACGTGCTGATCTCCACCCGCGATCCGGAACAGCACGAGCTGCGCAGCTACCGGATCGTCGACGGGGAGGTCACCGAGGAACCGGTGCGGATCGTCGACGCCTACGACCCCGAATAGCAGTCGACCCCGAAAAGCAGTGCTCGACCGGTGCAGTTCGGCCGGTGTGTTCAACCCAGTGGCCAGTACGGTCGAAATCGAGGAGTACCCATGTCGGTAACCGTGTCCATCCCGACCATCATGCGCGGCCTCACCGGAGGCGAGAAGCGCGTGCAGGCCGACGGCTCGACACTGTCGGCGCTGATCGAGAACCTGGACGCCAACCATCCCGGACTGGCCGAGCGCCTGCTCAAGGACGGCAAGCTGAACCGTTTCGTCAACATCTACGTCGATGACGAGGATGTGCGTTTCACCGGCGGTCTCGCGGCCGAGGTGCCCGAGGGCGCTTCGGTGACCATCCTGCCCGCCGTCGCCGGAGGCTGATCACCGCCGTGGCGCGCTACGAATCGCTGATCGCGACCCTCGGCGACACCCCGCTGGTCGGGTTGCGCACGCTCTCGCCCCGATGGGACGGCGAGGATCACGTGCGGCTGTGGGCCAAACTCGAGGACCGCAATCCCACCGGCTCGATCAAGGACCGGCCCGCACTGCGGATGATCGAACAGGCCGAGACCGACGGCCTGCTCACGCCCGGCTGCACGATCCTGGAGCCGACCAGCGGAAACACCGGTATCTCGCTGGCGATGGCGGCCAAGCTCAAGGGTTACGCACTGGTTTGCGTCATGCCGGAGAACACCTCGGTCGAGCGCAGGCAGTTGCTCACCATGTTCGGCGCGCGGATCATCGATTCCCCGGCGGCGGGCGGATCGAACCAGGCTGTAGCGCTGGCCAAGGAGATCGCGGCCGAAAACCCGGACTGGGTGATGCTGTACCAATACGGCAATCCCGCCAACGCGCTCGCGCACTACGAGACGACGGGCCCGGAGATTCTCGCCGACCTACCCGAGATCACCCATTTCGTCGCGGGCCTCGGCACCACGGGAACGCTGATGGGAACCGGCCGATTCCTGCGCGAGAAGGTGCCGGAGATCGAGATCGTCGCCGCCGAACCCCGCTACGGGGAATTGGTCTACGGGCTGCGCAATATCGACGAGGGTTTCATCCCGGAGCTGTACGACGAGTCGGTGCTGACCACGCGGTTCTCCGTCGGCCCCTTCGACGCTGTCAAACGGACCCGCGAATTGGTGCTGGAAGAGGGGATATTCGCCGGAATCTCCACCGGTGCGATCCTGCACGCCGCGCTCGGCGTGGCCCGTAAGGCGGTCAAGGCGGGTACGCGGGCCGATATCGCCTTCGTGGTCGCGGACGGCGGCTGGAAATATCTGTCGACCGGCGCCTACGACGGCACCTTGGAAGAGGCCGAGGAACGTCTCGACGGTCAGCTCTGGGCCTGACCGTTCGTTCCGACACGCCCGCGCGGTCGCCGCGCGGGCGTGTTGTCGCACTACCCGGCGGGATTCGTCCCGGTCGGTACCCTCGAAGGACAGCGCAGATCCGCGCTCACGAGGAGGTATGCCATGACCGGGGGTGCGGGGCAGGGGTCGTCCTTCGACTCCGATCGGATCGCGGCACTGCGTGCCCGGTTCTCGACACCGGGCGGTACACCGCCGGTACCGGCGACGAGCCCGGCGCGGCCGCGTGGTTTCGCCGCCACGGGACAGCCGTGGTTCCGTGCCGCGGCGTTGATCTGCGGATTCGTCGTTCTGCTCTATGTCATCGAGGGCGTCGACCAGATCGGCGGCGGTGATCTGGACGCGGCCGGTATCGAGCCGCGCGAGGTCGACGGGCTGTCCGGGATCGTCTGGGCCCCGGTGCTGCACGGCGGCTGGGATCACCTGATGAGCAACACCCTGCCGCTGCTGATCATGGGTTTCCTCGTCCTGCTCTCCGGTGTCCTGCGCGGGCTCGCCGCCACCGGGATCATCTGGCTCGTCGCGGGCGTCGGCACCTGGCTGACCGGCGCGGACAACAGCGTGCACATCGGTGCGTCGTCGCTGGTCTTCGGCTGGTTGACCTATCTGATCTGTCGCGGGTGGTTCGCGGGCAACGTCCGCCACATCATGATCGGCATCGGGGTTCTCTTCGTCTACGGATCGCTATTGTGGGGCGTGCTGCCCGGGCCACCTGGAATATCTTGGCAGGGGCATCTTTTCGGGGCGATGGGTGGAGTGTTTGCGGGCTGGGTACTCTCTGGTGATGCACGCCGAAAACGTCGCGGGGATCAGTCCGGAGTCATTGCGTCGCCACGGTGAGAGTGCGGCCCGCTCAGGAATTTGGGGGATCCTTTCGTGACCGAGAATTCGTCGTGGCAGCATGAGGGAATGCGCCTTACCGTCCTCGGGTGCTCGGGCAGCGTGTCCGGCCCGGACTCCCCAGCGTCGGGGTACCTGTTGAGCGGTCCGGGCATGTCACCGGTCGTCATCGATTTCGGCCCCGGTGTTCTCGGCGCGCTCCAGCGTCACGCCGACCCGGGCGAGATCGATATCTTCCTCACCCACCTGCACGCCGATCACTGTCTGGACCTACCCGGGCTGTTGGTGTGGCGGCGCTACCATCCGACTCCGCCGGTGGGGCGGGCCATCGTGCGCGGTCCTTCGGACGCGGCGGTGCGCATCGGCAACGCGTCGGCCGAGGTCGGCGGCGAATGCGACGACTGGTCGGATGTGATCGACCATCGGGTGTGGCGCGAGGGGGAGACGATCGAATTCGGGCCGGGCCACACGGTCACGGCCCGAAGGATGTACCACCCGCCGGAATCCTACGGATTACGTTTCGTCACCGCCACGGGGCGCGTATTCGTCTACACCGGCGATACCGCGATGTGCGATGCGGTACGTGAATTGGCGCAGGGAGCCGACATTCTGATGTCGGAGGCGTCCTGGACCCACGATCCGGCCAATCGCCCGCCCGGAATTCACCTTTCGGGTACCGAGGCGGGGCGGCTCGCGGCCGAGGCGGGCGTCAAGGAATTGCTGCTGACCCATATTCCGCCGTGGACTTCGCGCGAGGACGTGATCGCCGAGGCGAAGGCGGTGTTCTCCGGTCCCGTGCACGCGGTCGCACCGGGCGAAACGTTCGATATCTGACCGGCTGCGCTCCGGTGAAATATCCGGGGGTGGCGGCGTGCCGCAGGCGCGAAAGATATCAACCAGTACGCTTACCCCCGTGTCGAGACGAGCCGATGGCAGGGCGGACGATGAGCTCCGCGAGGTACGGATCACCCGTGGATTCACCAGGCATCCAGCCGGTTCGGTGCTGGTGGAATTCGGGCAGACGCGGGTGATGTGCACCGCGAGCGTCAACGACGGCGTGCCACCGTGGCGACGCGATTCCGGACTCGGCTGGCTCACCGCCGAATACGCGATGCTGCCCGCCGCCACCCACACCCGCTCCGGCCGGGAATCGGTGAAGGGCAAGGTCGGTGGTCGCACCCAGGAGATCAGCAGACTGATCGGGCGTTCGCTGCGGGCCTGCATCGATCTGGCGGCCATCGGTGAGAACACCATCGCCATCGACTGCGACGTACTCCAGGCCGACGGCGGTACCCGCACGGCGGCCATCACCGGCGCGTATGTCGCGCTGGTCGACGCGGTCACCTATCTCGCGGCCGCGGGCCGCCTCGCCGATCCGCAGCCGATCTCGTGCGCCATCGCCGCGGTCAGCGTCGGCGTCGTCGACGGCCGGGTGCGTTTGGACCTACCGTACGAAGAGGATTCGCGCGCCGAGGTCGATATGAATGTGGTCGCCACCGATACTGGCACCCTCGTCGAGGTGCAGGGCACCGGCGAAGGCGCCACCTTCCCGCGTTCCACGCTCGACAAACTGCTCGATTCGGCACTCGCGGGCTGCGATCGACTGTTCGCCGTGCAGAAGGAAGCTCTGGCCCTGCCGTACCCCGGCGTCCTCCCCGAACCCGCCGAGACCTCGAAGAAGAAGTGAATGACCCGCGTTCTGCTCGCCAGTCGTAATGCGAAGAAGCTGAAGGAATTGCGTCGCATCCTCGAGGTCGCCGGTGTCGCCGGGATCGACATCGTCGGACTCGACGATGTGCCGCCCTACGACGAGGCTCCCGAAACCGGGGCGACCTTCGAGGAGAACGCGGTGGCCAAGGCCCGCGACGGCGCCGCCGCCACCGGATTGGCCTGTGTGGCCGACGATTCCGGTATCGAGGTGGACGCGCTCAACGGGATGCCGGGCGTGCTGTCGGCACGCTGGTCGGGTGGCCACGGCGCGGACGGGGCCAACAATGCCCTGCTGCTGGCCCAACTCGGCGATGTCCCCGACGAGCGACGCGGTGCGCGGTTCGTCTCCACCTGCGCGCTGGTCGTGCCTGGTGGCAGGGAGACCGTGGTGCGCGGCGAATGGCCGGGGTCGATCAATCGCGCTCCGGTCGGCGACGGCGGATTCGGTTACGACCCGCTGTTCGTGCCCGACGGCGCAACGGTGACCGCCGCGCAGTTGACGCCCGCCGAGAAGGACGCGATCTCCCATCGCGGCCGTGCCCTGAAACTGTTGCTGCCCGCGCTCGCGGCCTTGGCCGAGGACGCTCAGAGGGCGTAGTCGCGCTTGACCTTCTTCGCGTTGAAATGTTCGACGTAGAACGAGAGCAGCGGGATGGTGCCCGCGATGAGGGTGCCGACGGTGCGGCCGATCGGCCAGCGGACCTTGACGGCGAGGTCGGCGGTGAGCAACAGGTAGACGAAGTACACCCAGCCGTGGACCACGGCGATCCAGCTGGGGGTGTGCACGTCGAAGCCGTATTTGGCGATCATCTCGCCGGTCAGCAGCAGCAGCCAGAGGCCGGTCACCCAGGCGAGCACGCGATAGCGCAGCAGCGCGCTCGCGATCTTGGCGGTTTTCGCGCCGGTGGCGGGGGACTCGACGGCCTTGTCGAGGGTCGGGTTCGAGGCGGTGGCCTCGCCGGCCTCGCCTGCCTCGGTGGCGTTCTCGCTGGCGCTCAACCGGCGCTCCTCTCGGTGTCGCGAGCGTCGAGGCCGGCCTTACGGACCTGGACGTCGATATCGTCGGCGTGTAATTCGGCCAGGTAGCGGTTGTATTCCGCCAGTACCGGGTCGTCGGAGCGGGCGGCGGTCGGCCGGTCGGGCAGGATGCCCGCGGGAATTTCGCGCGGGGCCGCTTGTCTCGTCCGTGTCCGGGTGGGCGCGGCGTCGGCCGGTTCGTCGGCCTCGCGTTCCAGTCGGACGAATCGGAAATAGGCGAAAACCGCGAATCCGGCGAAAAGCGGCCATTGCAGCGCGTACCCGAGATTCTGTCCGGTCCCGCTGGCCGATTCGAACCGTTCCCACTGCCACCAGCCCAGCGCGAGGCAGGCGAGCGCGGCCACGATCACCAGGGTGATGAGGGCCGGGCGATTGTGTGCCGAGCGGCGGGGAGGAGCGGACACGGCTACCACGGTACCCGTCTACTACGCGGGCCGTAGGACCAGGTGGTGCGGTCGACGGCCGTCCCGCGGGCGCGCGGGACGGCGTCAGGGGTCCGCCTCAGAACTTGTAGGTGACCCCGGTCATGCGTTCGGATTCCTCCCACAGCCGCGTCCACAGCTCCCGGTTCTTGGAGAGCTTGGTCGACGGCGATGCCTCCACCGGTCCCTGGCTCTGCATCAGCCGTGTCGGACCCCAATAGGTTTCGGGGTCCGCGTCGGGGACGGTCGCGGCGAACAGGGTCGAATGCGCCGCCTTCGCCGGAGCGTGGCCGATCAGCCGGATGAATGGTTTGCTGATCCGATCGACCACGGTTTCGGTGCGGGTGAACAGGTCGGTCGCCGAGACGCCGGGATGCACACCGTAGGAGCGTTTGGCGGAACCGGCTTCGCCCAGCCTGCGCTGTAGTTCCCTGGCGAACATGAGGTTCGACAATTTCGCCTGCGCGTAGGCGAGATTGCGGTTGTAGCGACGGTTCTCGTAATTCAGGTCGTCGATCCACAATTTCGGGGTCTGCTTGTGGGCGATACTCGCCAGCGTGACGACCCGATCGCCGATGCGGTCGAGCAGCAGCCCGGTCAGCGCGAAATGGCCCAGGTGGTTGACGCCGAATTGGGTTTCGAAACCGTCCTTCGTGCGGGTGAACGGGACGTTCATCAGGCCCGCGTTGTTGATCAACACATCGAAGTCGGCGGTGTTCTCGGCGAATTCACGCACCGAACCCAGATCGGCCAGGTCGAGTGCGGCCGTGCGCACATCGCCCGGTATCGCGTCGGCGACCCGCTGGGCCTTGGCCGCGTTGCGGCAGGCCATGATGACGGTCGCCCCCTTGGCCGCCAGCACCTTGGTGGTTTCGGTGCCGAGGCCGCCGTTCGCACCGGTGATCACGAAGGTGCGCCCGGTCTGATCCGGGATCTCAGTAGGTTTCCACGCCATGGCCGCAACCTTACTCTGGAGTAAGTTCTGGGGGAAGTGGCGAAATGCCGACCGGCACGCACGATACGCCGCGAGAAGGTCGTTTCCCACCGAAACGACCTTCCCGCGCCGTCGGAATGTCAGCGGCCCGCGCCGATCGGCGCTCCGAACGCCGCCGCCAGCGTCACGCCCGCGACCTCTTCCCAGACCCGCCAGGTGTCGGCGTCCAACATCATCGACCCGACGTCAGTGGTCGAACAGCCCTGCGCCACCGGCACACCCGCGAAGCGGTCCCGCAACCACAGCAGCGCGCTCGGCGCGCCGATGGGATCGAGGGTGAGATGTTCGCTGAAGTGGTCCCGGATGTACCGCACCCGCGCGGTCGGGTCCGCGCAGTAGGTGTCGACGAGGGTGTTCACCGGGCCGACCGGGATCAGCCAATCCATATTCGCCTGGAACATGAACATCGGCATATCCGGAACCTGCTGTCCCATACGAGTTTTCGCCAGGGTCTCGACCACGCCGGGATCGCTGAAAGGATCGGCGTCGAGCATGCCGAGATTGTCGCCGAACGGGAAGAGCGCCGATTGGTAACTCGCGCACAGTTGGTCCTTGGCCGCCAGCATGAAACGGCCGAGCGGGGTCGAATGACGCTCCAGGAATTCGCGCAGCGCCGGGTATTCACGCGAGACGCCGACCACGCCCGCCATGATCAACCCGGAGGAGAGATTCCGGTTGGCCAATTTCAACGCCGCCGACAGATCCGCCGGAATGCCACCCTCCGCCGCGCCGACGATATTCAATTCCGGCGCGTAACTCCGTTTCAGTTCGGCGGTGTGGCCGGTGGCGATGGCGCCGCCGGAATAGCCCATCAGTCCGACCCTGGTGCTGTCACCCGGCAGCCCCATCGGCGCGAAATCCTGTGCGGCGCGAATGCCGTCCAGGGTGATCCGCCCGGCCAGCGGACCGGCGGCGTAGGCGGAGTCGGGGCCCTGATGGTCGGGGACGACGACCGCCCAGCCCTGGGCGAGCGCCGCCTGGACTTCGAGGAATTGCGCGGCCACCAGTATCGATCCGGTGAGAGGAGCCGGGATGGATCCCATCTGTAGCTGGTAGGAGGGCATGCAGTAGTTGCCGGTGGAGTCCTCGGCGATCTGATACGACAGCAGCGGCCGGTCGGGCATGTCGCCGCGCGGCTTGATCACCGTCGCGACGGCGGCGATCGGTTCGCCCCTGGTATCGGTCGACCGGTAGGAGAGCTGCCAGGCGTCGATATTGACCGGCAGTAGCGACAGGTTGGCCAGATTCACCTGGCGTGCCGCGATCAGCTGCCCCGGCTCCAGATCGGCGAATCTGTCGGCGGCGGGGCGGTAGAAGGCGGGATCGAAACCCGGCGGCATCGGTGGGATGGGGAAGGCGGGCGCGGGCGCGATCGCCGGGGCGTCCGGCGCTGGATCCGCCGCCGCCGAGGTGGTGAGGACGAACGGCAGACAGGCCGCGACGGCGACCGAGAGGGCCAGCAGCTTCGATGCGTGCTTTGCCAAGGGTGAACCTCTTCGTTCCGCGGGCCGAGTAACTGAGCCCGATTGGTTTCAGAATGAAGGCGAGTATGCACCGAACATGACCTCGATCACAACCACCGGCACTGCGCCGATCCCCGTCGTTCCCGATGAGAGGTGCGCGCGCCGCTGGGGATACCGTGGATGGGTGACGATCGTGGGCAGGCAGTACGGCGGACGCGCCGTCGCCGAACGGAAGGCCGAACGTCGGCTCCGCTTTCTGGAGGCGGCCACCCGGCTGTTCGCCGAGCGCGGGTACACCGACTGTTCGCTCGCCGACGTGTGCGCCGCGGCCGGATTGTCGAAGCGGCAGTTCTACGAAGAGTTCGAAACCAGGGAAGACGTGCTCGTCGCGGCCTACGACCGCATCCAGGACCAGGCCGCCGCCGCGGTCGTCGCCGGCCTGTCGGAACTCGATCCGCGCATGGACCCGCACGTCGCGATGCACGCGATCATCTCCGCCTACGTCGGTTCGATCGGCGCCGACCCGTATCGGGCCAAGGTCGCCTTCATCGAGGTCGTCGGGGTGAGCGAGCGGATGGAACAGCATCGCCGCGAACGCAGACACGCCTGGTCCGCGGTCATCGAATCGACGGTGGTGCCGATCGTCGTCCCCGGTGGACGCGTTCGCGGCGCGCCGGGTCTGGCCTCGACGGCGTTGATCGGCGCGATCAACGGACTGACGCAGGAATGGTTGCTCGCCCGGCCCCGGCCGCCGGTCGACGCGCTGGTCGAATTGCTGGTCCCGGTCGCCGTCGCCCTGGTCGAGAGCCCGGACCAGATCTAGGGCGCGCACGCCCGGAGCCGCCGGTCTGCCCTCGAGTGGCCGACCCTCGCGTGCGGTCGGTCGAACCGCTCGGATCGAACCGGGAACCGCTGGTTCGCTACCGTGTCGCTGGGCGGGATACCGGGCGGCATCCGACCATACTGGCCCAATGACCGGTGCAGTTGCTGTCGCCGAAAAACCCGCTCCGACGCCGTTGACGGGCGCGCGGAGAAATATCGTCTTCGCGACGATCGTGCTCGGCATGTTGATGGCCGCGCTGGATCAGACCATCGTCTCCACCGCGCTGCCGACGATCGTCGCCGATCTCGGCGGGGCCGGGCATATGGCCTGGGTGGTCACGTCCTACCTGCTGGCCGAGGCCGTGGCGACGGTGCTCGCGGGCAAACTCGGCGATCTCTTCGGCCGCAAACTGATCTTCCAGCTCAGCGCCGTGATCTTCATCGCGGGTTCGATGGTCGCCGGGCTGTCCAACGGCATGTTGCTGCTGATCGTCGCGCGCGCCGTGCAGGGCATCGGGGCGGGTGGTCTCATGGTGACGGCGATGGCGCTGATCGCCGACATCATCCCGCTGCGCGAACGCGGTAAATATCAGGGTGCGCTCGGCGCGGTCTTCGGCGTCACCACGGTCATCGGACCGACCTTGGGCGGACTGTTCACCGACAACGCGAGCTGGCGCTGGTGCTTCTACGTCAACGTGCCGGTGGCGGTGCTCATGATCGTGATGGCGGCGCGGACCATCCCGCGCGTGCGGGCGATGACCAAGCCGATCATCGACTACGCGGGTATCGGCCTGGTCGCACTCGGTGTCTCGGCCCTGATCCTCGGACTGGAATGGGGTGGGCAGGAGTATCCGTGGGCCTCCTGGCAGATTCTCGGTCTTTTCGTCGTCGCCGTCGTATTCCTCGCCGCCTTCGTCGCGGTGGAATTGCGGGCTGTCGAACCGATGCTGCCCATGAAATTGTTTCGCAGCAATGTGTTCACGGTCTGTTCGATCCTGAGTTTCATCGTGGGATTCGCGATGCTCGGCTCGATGACCTACCTGCCCGCGTATCTGCAATACGTGGACGGTGTCTCGGCCACCATGTCCGGACTGCGGACGCTGCCACTGGTGGCCGGGCTGCTGGTCACCTCCATCGTGTCCGGACAGGTGGTCGGCGTGACCGGGCGCTACAAGATCTTCCCGATCGTCGGCACGGCGGTCATGGCGCTCGGGTTGTATCTGATGTCGACGATGGGGCGTGGCACCAGCGTGTGGCTGGAATCGCTCTACATGCTCATCCTCGGTCTCGGGATCGGCCTGGCGATGCAGGTGCTGACCATCGTCGTGCAGAACACCGTGCCCTACGCCGACCTCGGTACGGCGACCTCGGGTGTCACCTTCTTCCGAACCCTCGGAAGTGCTTTCGGCACGGCGATTTTCGGAACTCTGTACACGAGCGAGCTGACGCCGGGTCTGTCCGACGCGCTGACCGAGGTCGGGGTGGTGCCGCCCGAGGTCGCCACGAATCCGGAGGCCCTGCGCAATCTGCCCGCCGAACAGGCCGCCCCGATCATCGACGCGTACGCCGACGCCGTCGACTTCGTCTTCCTGTGGGTCGTTCCGGTCGCGCTGCTCGGTTTCGTGATCGCGTGGTTCCTGAAGGAGGTGCCACTGCGCGACAGCGCGCGGGTCGGCGCGGGCGATGTGGGCGAGGGTTTCTCGGTGCCCAATACCTCCGACCGGGTCGCGCTGCTGGAACGTTCGGTGTCCTCGACCATGCGCCGAGCGCGCCGGTCCGGTCCCGTCATGCCGCGTATGCTGGCCGACGCGGGCAGCGGATTGAGCCGCGGCGAAGCCTGGGCGGTGGGGCAGGTGTTCCTGCACAACAAGATTCGGGGAACCGCGCGCCTGGAGACGATCGCGCTCGCCCACCGGGTACCCGACGAGGTGATCGAGCCGATCTTCCTGAAGGTGATCGGCGGCGGTCTCGTCGACGCCGAGGACGGATATCTGCGGCTGACCCCGGCGGGTCAGGCCGAGGTCGACCGGGTGGAGGCCGCGTGGCGGAGCTGGCTGAGCACCAGACTCGACACCTGGGACGATCGTGACCCCGTCGACCGGGCGCTGCTCGATCAGGCATTGCGCAATATCGCGACCAAACTCCTGAAAGAACAACTGCACGAGGAGGATACGACCAGGGTCGGCACGTAGCCGCGTTCGCTCCACTTGTGCCCATATACTCGTAGACGTATATTCGTAGACGAGTAAGGAGGGTTCGTGGCGAAGAAACGCAAGGTCGGCAATCTGCTGGCGCTCGCGGTGCTCTCGGTGAGCGTCGAAGGGCCGATGCATCGCTACGAAATCGCCTCCAAGCTGCGAGAACGCGGTAAAGACCGCGATATGGACATCAAATGGGGCTCGCTGTACACCGTCGTGCAGAACATGGAGAAGGCGGGCTTCCTCGAGGTCGTCGGCAGTGAGCGCGACGGTGCGCGGCCCGAGCGCGTGATCTATCGGATCACCGACGCCGGTCGCGCCGAAATGTCGGACTGGGCGAGGGAACTGATCTCCTCCCCGCAACCCGAACCGTCCCGCTTCACGGCCGGATTATCGGTCGTCGGCACGCTGCCGCCCGACGAGGTCGTCGATCTGCTCGGTGTCCGGATCGCCGCGCTCGAGCAGGCGATCGCGGCGGGCCGGGCCGAATTGGCGGCATTGCGCGCGGCCGCGCTACCCCGGCTTTTCGTCATCGAATCCGAATACGGCATCACGATGCTGGAGGCGGAGGCGGAGTGGGCGCGTTCCTGGCGCGCCGAACTCGTCGAAGGAACCTTCCCCGATATCGGATTCTGGCGGCACATGCACGCCGAGGGCATCGACCCCGGCGAGGTCATCGACGCGGTGGAGAGGGGGATGACACCGGAGTAGACCTCGGAGCACCGAACAGAAACCGCCCGGCGACGTCCGGGCGAAGACCGAGGCCCGGCGGGGTGCGGCAACACCGCCGCCGAGCCTGATCGAACCGTCTCGAACCGTGCCCGCGCGAAGCGCACCCGGCCACGAGGCTGGCAACCACAGGATAACCGGGTGGTGCGCGCGACGGTTCGGGGAATTCACCGAATTCAGGAGACACCCATGTCCACCACCCGTACCGCACTGGTGATCGGCGGCGGCATCGCCGGACCGGTCGCCGCGACCGCCCTGTCCAAAGCCGGTATCGAACCCCGCGTCTACGAGGCCTACCCCGGCCCGTCCGACGGCATCGGCAGCGGGCTCGCCCTGGCCCCGAACGGCCTGGCCGCGCTCGACGTCATCGACGCGGGCGATCCGGTGCGCGCCATCGCCACCCCGGTGTCGCGCATGCGCCTGTCCATGAGCGGCAAGATCCTGGTCCTGCCCGGCCTGTCCGATGTGCCGCCGTTGCAGGTGGTCGATCGCGCCGAACTGCACCGCACCCTGCACGACCACGCGCGCGCCGCGGGCGTCGCCTTCGAATACGGCAAACGACTGGTCGACGTCGACGAGGGCGCGCACGGCGTCACCGCGCGCTTCGCCGACGGCACCACCGCCACCGCCGACGTGCTGATCGGTGCGGACGGCATCCGGTCGACGGTGCGCCGACTGATCGATCCGCAGGCAAAGGGACCGGATTACACCGGCATGCTCGGCTTCGGGGCGCTGACCGAATGCGATCTCGACGTCGAGCCCGACACCATGACCTTCGCCTACGGCAAACGGGCCTACTACCTCTATTGGCGTCACGACGACCGCCGGATCGCCTGGGGGGTGAACCTGCCGCACAAGCAATATCTCTCGCTCACCGAGGCCCGTGCGATCCCGGCCGAGCACTGGCTGCGGATCATCCGCGAGACCTACGGCGAGGACACGCCCGGCGGCGAACTCGCGCGACGCACCACGGCCGAGCAGTTGGAGACGGTCGGCGCGCTGCACATCATGCCCCCGGTACGGCACTGGTACCGGGGCCGGATGGCGCTGGTCGGCGATTCGGTGCACGCGCCGTCCAACAGTTCGGGGCAGGGCGCGTCACTGGCGGTGGAGAGTGCGGTGCAGGTGGCGCGCTGCCTGCGTGACCTGCCCGAACCCGGCGCGGCCTTCGCCGCGTATGAGGCGCTGCGGCGCGCACGGGTCGAAGGTGTGGCCAAGCGGGCGGCGCGGATCAACCACAGCAAGACCCCGGGGCCGGTCACCCGCACGATGATGACCCTGCTGATGCCGTTGATGACCAGGACGGTGATGGATCCGGAGAAGACGATGGGGCACGAACAGCGCTATCGCATCGACTGGGACGCACCGGTCCGGCCGGAGCCGACACCGGTGTAGCAGGGGGTGCTTCGGGGGGTGGCGCGCGCCACCCCCCGAAGTCGTGTCAGGAGAAACCCCAGGTCGGCGCGGTTCGGAGGTGACCCCAAGGTGGGGATTCGGTAACCCTCGGAGGGGCGGGGGACAGCACTGGGGTTCCTGTCGACGGAGGTCTTTCCGGAGGAGATTAGAGGCATACCGAGAACGACACGAGAAACTCTCCTAAGGGGACACGATATGTACGCCACAGCAGCCACCGAGACCCGCACCAACGCCTTCGCGCTGGTCGAGACCATCGACCCGGCCGCCGTAGCGGTGTCCTCCGCCGATTGCGACCTCACCTACGGCGAGCTCGACGCCTGGTCGAACCGCCTGGCCCGCGTGCTCGTGGAACTGGGCGCGCGTCCCGGCACCCGGATCGCGGTGGCGGTCGACCCCGCCATCGAGGCGGCCGTCACCCGTATGGCCGTCGCCAAGACCGGCGCGACCGCGGTGGACGGGGATCTGGTCCCCTTCGGCATCGACATCGGCGTCACCACCAAGGCCCGCCGCGCCGCGCTGTCGGATTCGGTCGACTGGCTCGTGCTCGACGACCGCTCGACCCTGGTTCGCTACATGACCGGCTCGGACGCCCCCCTCACCGATGCCGACCGCATGCCGGTTCTCCAGGCGTCCTGACCCAGGAACCACCCGCTGACCGACCGGGAATCGACCGACGAAAAATCGTCTGTCGATTCCCGGCTTTCGGCCGATTATCCGGGTGCGAACGCGCCAGGACCGAGATCCCGCCACGGCAGGCCGATTATCGGATACCGCAGCGCCGCCGGGGATAGAATTCCGAGGGGACCCAATACATGCGCACGCTGGTCGAATCACCTGACCGACGGCTCGTTCCATTCCGATCGAGCAGGTTTCCCGCGGCCGACAGCGCGTATGCCCCGGCTCGGTGCTGCGCGCGTATCGCTCTGTCCACAATGACCCTCGCCTGAGTACGCAGGAATCACCCATGCCACAGCGCTCTCTTTCGCCGGTTACGTCGGACGACACGTTGCCCGCCGAAGCCTTCCCCCTGTCCGCCGCGCAGCGCGGAATCTGGTTCGCCCAGCATTTCGCCGGCCGGACCCCGATCTCCATCGCGCAATACACCGAATTCGACGGACCGATCGATCTCGAAATGCTCGCCGCGGCCTCGCGCCTGGCGGGCCGGGAATTCGGCACCGGCTATCTGCGGCTGATCGACGTGGACGGTTTCCCGTACCAGATCATCGACCCGACCCTCGACGACGATCTGGTCGTGGTGGATTTCCGTGGCGAATCCGATCCGATGGCCGCCGCGCAGGCCTGGATGCGCGCGGAATACAGCGCACCGCTGGATCTGATGCGCGACCGCCTCGCCACCATGACGATGCTGCGGGTCGGCGAACAGCACTGGCTCTGGTACCAGCGCATCCACCACATCGTGCTCGACGGTTTCGGCGCGATGACCCTGCTCCAGCGGGTCGCCGAACTGTACGAGGCGATGGCCGACGGACGCGAGCAGCCGCGGGGCAAGGCGGAGGATCTGCGCAAGATCATCGACGCCGACCTCGCCTACCGTGCCTCCGACCGGTTCCGGGCCGACGGTCAGCACTGGCGCGAGCACCTGGCGGGTATGGCCGAACCGGTGAGTCTCGCGGGCCGGGCTGCCGATGTGGACGCCCACCCGAGCCTGATGACCGGCGAACTGCCCGCGGCGACGGCCGCGCTGATGGACGCCGTGGCGAAATCGGAGAATTCCAGCGTCGCGCCGGTGGTCGTCGCCGCCTTCGGCGCCTACCTGGGTGCGATGACCGGCGCGCCGGAAGTGATGCTCAGTCTGCCGGTCTCCGGCCGGACCACCGCCTCGCTGCGTCGCTCGGGCGGCATGGTCGCCAATGTGGTGCCGCTGCGGCTGCGCCTGGACACCACCGTCACCACCGGTGCGCTGATCCGCGCCGCGCAGTCGGAGTTGACTTCGGCGCTGCGCAGGCAGCGCTATCGCCAGGAGGACATCGTCCGCGATCTCGGCTGGGCGGTGGACGAGGCCGCGTCCTTCGGGCCGACGGTCAACCTGATGATGATGGACACCAGGATCGCGCTCGGTCCGGTCACCGGGCGTATGCACGTGCTCACCTCGGGGCTCATCGAGGATCTGTTCCTCAACCTGTATCCGGGCGTCGGCGGCGAGAGCACCCATATCGACTTCCAGGCCAATCCGAATCTCTACACCGACGACGAACTGACCGCTCAGCACCGTCGCTTCCTCGCCTTCCTGCACCGTTTCCTGGTCGCCGGACCGGACGCGCCGGTGGCGACCGTTCCGGTGCTGTCGGACGAGGAATCCGCCCAACTGGTTCCCGCCCGTGGCATCGAGGATGTCCCCGCGCGCACCCTGCCGGAAATCCTCGCCGACGGCGCGGCGCTCGCGCCCGACGCGGTCGCGATCCGCGCCGGGGACCGGATGCTGACCTACCGCGAAGCGGGCGAGTACACCGACCGGTTGGCCCGGCTGCTGATCGCCTCCGGCGCGGGACCCGAACGCGCCGTGGCGATTTCGATCCCGCGTTCGACGGAGTCGGTGCTGGCCATGTGGGCGGTCGCCAAGACCGGCGCGGCCTTCGTGCCGATCGATCCCGGATACCCCGCCGACCGCATCGAGTACATGGTCGACGACAGCGGTGTGGTGGCCGGGCTGACCGTGGCCGCGGCCAGGGACGCGCTCCCGGACAAGGTGACCTGGCTGGTCCTCGACGACGATGCGACCGACAGCGCTGTCGACGAACAGGATTCGGGCGCGATCACCGACGCCGACCGGACGGCGGCCCTGCGTCTCGACCAGACCGCCTACCTCATCTACACCTCGGGATCGACCGGTCTGCCCAAGGGCGTCATGGTCTCCCATCGCGGGCTGGCGAATCTCGTCGCGAACTCCGGAGCCGGATTCGAGGTCATCGCCGATTCGGTGGTGGCCCACGCGGTCTCGCCCAGCTTCGACATCTCGGTCGAAGAGTTGCTGGTCGCGCTCGCGACCGGCGCGACCGTCGCGGTCGTTCCACCCGCGGCCTACGCGGGTGAGGAACTGGCGCGGGTCTTGCGCGACTACGGTGCCACCCACCTCAATGTGACTCCCGCCGTGGTGAATTCGCTCGATCCAGCCACCCTTCCCGAGCTGCGCACCGTCATCGTCGGTGGTGACGCCTGCCCGCCGGAACTGGTCGCGAAATGGTCGGGACGGAGGCTGCTGAACGGGTACGGGCCCACCGAGACCACCATCACGGTGACGCTGAGCGAGCCGCTGACACCCGAATCCCCGATCACCATCGGCGGTATCACCCGCGGCGTGCGCGCGGTGGTGCTCGATCCGTGGTTGCGCCCGGTCGCTCCGGGCGCGGCGGGTGAGCTGTACCTCGGCGGACCCGCCGTCGCTCGCGGCTATCACCGTCGAAACGGGCTGACCGCGAGCCGGTTCGTCGCCGATCCCTATGTGCCGGGTGAACGGCTGTACCGCACGGGCGACCTGGTGCGCTGGTGCCACCGCGACGGCAGGCTGGAACTGGAGTACGCGGGGCGTGGCGATTTCCAGGTGAAGGTGCGCGGATATCGCATCGAACTCGGCGAGATCGACGCCGCGTTGCAGAAGCAGCCGGGTGTGGACTTCGCCCTGACCCTGGGTGCGACCACCCCCGCGGGCGTCACCGCGCTGGTGGCCTACGTACTCCCGGTGCCCGGTGCGCAATTGCTGCCGGAGGCACTCAAAGCCGCTGTCGGACAAGATCTTCCGGGGTACATGGTGCCCTCGGTGGTGATGGTGCTCGATCATCTGCCGCTCACCCCGGTCGGCAAGGTCGATCGACGGGCGCTGCCCGCACCGGATTTCGGCGCGCGCGACGTCGAACACCGCGCGCCGTCGACACCGCGCGAGGAGATCCTCGCCGCGATCTTCGCCGAGGTGCTCGGACTGGATTCGGTCGGCGTCGACGAGAATTTCTTCGCACTCGGCGGCGACAGCATCATCTCCATCCAGCTGGTGTCGCGGGCGCGGGCCGCGGGAATGCAGTTCAGCGCCCGTGACGTCTTCGAACGCAAGACCGTCGCCGCGCTGGCCGCCGCCGCCACCGACGTGGCCGACAGCGCCGTCGTCGAATTGCCCGGTGGCGGTGTGGGACCGGTCGCGCTCACCCCGATCGTGCACGCCATGCTCGAACACGGCGACACCTGGCAGCGCTACAGCCAGGCCGTGCTGATCGGATTGCCCGCGGATATCGACCCGGCCCCGCTGTCCGGTGCCGTGCGTACCCTGATCGACCACCACGACCTGCTGCGCAGTACCCTGCGCCGATCCGGCGACGACTGGGAATGGGTGGTCGCCGAACCCGGTTCGGTCGACGCCGCCGACCTGATCGAGGTGGTCACCGCCGAGGGCGACCTCGAGGAGTTCACCGAACGCGCCTTGCAGCGCGCCGCCGATCGGCTCGATCCGGCGGCGGGCGTCGTCGCACGGTTCGTGCTGATCCAGCCGTCCGGCGAACGAGCGGAGGACGTCACCTCGCCGAATCCGGATGGGCGCGAGCCGGAATCCGGTTCGGGCGTGGCCGAGGGGTCGCTGCTCTGGTTGGTGCTGCACCACCTCGTCACCGACGGTGTGTCGTGGCGCGTGCTGCTCCCGGATCTGGCGACCGCCTGGTTCGGCGGCACCCTCGACCCGGTCGGGACCTCCTTCCGCCGTTGGGCGCACGCCATCGCGGAACAGACGGACTCGCGGCGCACGGAACTGCCGCTGTGGCAGCGGATCCTGCGGACCGACGACCCCGCGATCGGCCGCCGCGCCGCAGATCCCACCGTCGACGTGGTTTCCACCATGGCGCAACTGACCACCACCGTCGACGCCGAGATCGCGGACGCGGTGCTCGATATCGCCCCCGCGCGATTCCACTGCGGCGCGGACGACGTGCTGCTGGCCGCGCTGACCATGGCCGTCGGCCGCTGGCGTGACCGCACCGGCGCGCTGTTCACGCTGGAAGGACACGGCCGTGAGGAATCCGTGCTGCCGGGCGCGGATGTCGCGCGCACGGTGGGCTGGTTCACCAGCGTCTACCCGGTGGCCGTCGACCTGACCGGCATCGACCTGGACGACGCGTTCGCGGGCGGTCCGGCGGCGGGCTCCGCGATCAAGGCGGCCAAGGAACAGTTGCGCGCTGTCCCCGATCGCGGTGTCGGCTACGGCATGCTGCGCTACCTGGACCGGGAGGGGTCGGCGGCGCTGGCCGACGCGCCCGTTCCGCAGATCAGCTTCAACTACCTCGGGCGAAGCGCGGGCGGAACCGACGAGGCCTGGATGCCACGGCGTTTCGCCTCGACCCAGGACGATCGCGCGCCGCTGCCCGCGGTCGTCGACATCAACGCGATCATGGGCGCCTCCGCCCTCGAGGTCACCTGGGCCTACGCCTCGGGTGTGCTGGACGCGGACCAGGTCGCCGAACTGGCCGGGCTGTGGACCGAGGCATTGGGCGCGCTGGCCGCGCACGCGAGCGCGCCGGACGCGGGTGGCTACACCCCGTCGGATTTCGCGCTGACCACCGTGACCCAGCCTCAGATCGACGGCTGGGCGCGCACCTACCCGAATCTGGCCGAGGTGTGGCCGCTGTCGCCGCTGCAATACGGTCTGCTGTTCCACGCCTGGTACGACACCGACACCGCCGACGGCTACACCGTGCAGACCCGGCTCACCCTCGCGGGCCGTGTCGACGCGGCCCGGTTGCGCACGGCGGCACAGACTCTGGTCGACCGCCACGAGAATCTGCGCGCCGTATTCGTCGAGACCGAGGACGGACCGCGTCAGCTCGTGCTGTCCAGCGCCGAGGTGCGCTGGCAGGAAATCGATCTCACCCGCCTCGCCGATCCGGCCGAGCGGCAGCGTGAACTCGAGCGCCTGATCGCGGTCGACGCGCACAGCCGTTTCGATCTCACCCGCGCGCCGCTGCTGCGGTTCCTGCTCCTGCGCACGGGCCCCGAGACCTACACGCTGCTGATGACCAATCACCACCTGGTACTCGACGGCTGGTCGACGCCGCTGCTGGTGCGCGAACTGCTCACCGTCTACATCGCGACGGGCGCGGGCGCCGCGATCGCCGACGTGCTTCCGCCCGCACCGTCCTACCGGGAATTCCTGTCCTGGCTGGCCGAACAGGACGACGACGCCGCGGCCGGGAACGCGCTCGGCGGTTCGGACGCCGCTGTCGCCGTGTGGCGTGCGGCGCTGGCCGGAATCGACGCGCCCACCAGGGCCATCGCGACCCTGGCCGATATCCACTCGACCGAATCCGGCATGGTCTCGGTCGACCTGCCCGCCGAGTTGATCGCGCGGTTGGAAGCCACCACCCGGGCCGCGGGCGCGACGGTCAACACCGCGGTGCAGGCCGCGTGGGCACTGCTGCTCGCCATGCTCACCGGACGCGGCGATGTGGTGTTCGGCGGCACCGTCTCCGGTCGGCCGCCGCAACTGGCCGGTGTCGAGGATATGGTCGGCCTGTTCATCAACACCCTGCCGGTGCGGGTGCGCCTGGACCCGTCGGAGTCGGTGCGCGATCTGCTGGCGCGGGTGCAGACCGAGCAGGCGCGGCTGCTCGATCACCAGCACGTCGGGCTCGCGGCCATCCACCAGGCCGTCGGTCTCGCCGAATTGTTCGACACACTCACGGTTTTCGAGTCCTATCCGATCGACCGCGAGGCACTGTCGCGGTCGATGGATATCGCCGGTATGCGCATCCTCGACGTCGAGGGCACCGACGCCACCCCGTATCCGTTGAACCTCATGGTGATTCCGCTGCACGGCATGCCGGGCAGCAACGACACCCTGCGCATCACCGTGAAATTCCTGGCCGACCATCTGACGGAATCCTCGGCGCGGCGACTGCTCGACCGATTCGTGCTGCTGCTCACCCAGATCGCGGACAGGCCGGAATCGCTCGTCGCGCGACTGCACCACTGCGACCCCGACGAACGTGCCGCGCTGCTGCCGGTGCGCGGGCCCGAATCGGTACCCCAGCGCACCCTGCCCGAGGTGCTGGCCGCCGGGGCACGGATCGATCCGGACGCCGTCGCGATCGACGCGGGCGGTGACCGGATGACCTACGGCGAACTCGACGCGTGGTCGAACCGGTTCGCGCGGGTACTGCTGCGCCGGGGTATCGGCGCCGAGGTCTTCGTCGTCCTCGCGCTGACCCGTTCGGTGGAGTCGGTGGTCGCGGTGTGGGCGCTGGCCAAGACCGGCGCCGCCTTCGCGCCGCTGGACCCGAACTACCCGGTGGAGCGGATCGAGCACATCCTCACCGATTCCAAGGCCCCGATCGGCGTCACCGTCCGGGCCACCGGCGAGACGCTGCCGAGCACCATCGACTGGTTGCTGCTGGACGATCTCAACACCATCCGGCGCGTGATGACCGTGTCCGACGCCCCCATCACCGACGAGGAACGCGGCGGCGCGATCCGGATGGATCAGACCGCGTACCTGATCTACACCTCCGGCTCCACCGGTAAACCCAAAGCCGTGCTGCTCAGCCACCGCGGTATCGCGAATCTGGTGACGGCACAGCGGGAAACGCTGGATCTGGACCCCACGGCCAGCGCGTTGCAGGTCGCCTCGCCGAGTTTCGACGCGTCGGTCTTCGAACTGCTGACCGCGCACGCCGTCGGCGGGCGGCTGGTGCTGTCCCCGGCGGAGGTGTACGGCGGCTCCGAACTCGAACAGCTGTTGCGCGCCCAGCGCGTCACCCACGCGGTGATCACGCCGTCGGTGCTGGCCACCATGGATCCGACGGGGCTGCCGGATCTGCGGGTGCTCTCGGTCGCGGGCGAGGCGGCCGGTGCGGAACTGACCGCGCAGTGGTCGGTCGGGCGGCGGATGGCGAACCTGTACGGACCCACCGAATTCAGTATCTGGGCGAGCGGTCCCGGTGAGTTGAAAGCGGGCGAGCCCGTCACCATGGGCGGGCCGATCCGCGGCGCCGAACTGATGGTGCTCGACGGCTGGTTGCGTCCGGTGCCGGTCGGCGTCGAAGGCGAGCTGTACCTGGCGGGTCCGGCCATCGCCCGCGGGTACTTCAACCGTTTCGCGATGACCGCGGGCCGGTTCGTCGCCAACCCCCACGGCGCGGCCGGGGAACGGATGTATCGCACCGGCGATATGGTGCGCTGGGTCGACTGGAACGGCACCCTGGAACTGGAATACCTGGGGCGCAGCGATTTCCAGGTCAAGATCCGCGGTCTGCGTATCGAACTCGGCGAGATCGACGCCGTGCTGTCCGCCGACGACGAGGTCGAATACGCCGCGACCATCGGCACCCCCGGCCCGGCCGGGGAGACCGTCCTGGTCTCCTACGTGGTGCCGACCCAGGCCTGGCGCGCGTCCGTCGGCGCGGGCGTCGAATTCGACACCGAGCGGCTGCGGGCCCGGATAGCGGGCGCGCTGCCCGGATACATGGTGCCCGGATACCTCATCGTGCTCGACGACGTTCCGCTCACCCCGGTCGGCAAATTGGACCGCAAGGCCCTGCCTATGCCGGACTTCGAAAGTTTCCAGCGCCGCTACCTGGCACCGCGTACCCCGGTCGAACACGCCGTCGCCGAGGTATTCGCCGAGGTGCTCGACGCCGAACGGGTCAGCGTCGACCATTCCTTCTTCGAACTGGGCGGCAATTCGCTCAGCGCCACCCGGGTGATCGCCAGGATCAACGCGGCGCTCGGCTCGACGATCGCCCTGCGCGACCTGTTCGACGCGCCGACCGTCGCCCAGTTGGCGGCCCGGGTGGTCCCGGCGGGCGCGGGCGCGCGGGCCCGCTTCGGCCTCGCGCCCCGGATCCGGCCCGACCGCATCCCGCTCTCGCCCGCGCAGCAGCGGATGTGGGTGCTCAACCAGCTCGACCCCGGTTCGCCCGCCTACAACATCGCGGTCGCGCTGCGCCTGACCGGTGACCTCGACGTCGAGGCCATGAGACTGGCGCTGTCCGACGTGGTCGCCAGGCACGAGAGTCTGCGGACCATGTACCCCGCCGACGCCGACGGGCCGCGCCAGGTCGTGGTCGGCGTCGAGGTGGCGGCACCGGCTCTGCGCTCGGTGGACGCCGACGGCGCGGCCGCCCTGCGTGAGCGGATCGCGGAACTGGCCGGCGTCGGATTCGACCTCGCCACCCAGCCGCCGTTGCGGGTCGGACTGTTCCGTGTCCACGAGACCGGGGGCGACGTGTCGGGAGCCCCTGTGCACGTGGTGGTCCTGGTCGTTCACCACATCAGCGCGGACGGCACGTCGATGGCCCCGCTCGCCACCGACCTCATGACCGCCTACGCGGCCCGCGCCATGGGCGTCGAAGCCGAAATGACGGCGCTGCCGGTGCAGTACGCCGATTTCGCGCTCTGGCACCGCGAACTGCTCGGCGCGGAATCCGATCCGGAATCGCTGGCCGCGCGTCAGATCGAGCACTGGACCGAATCTCTCACGGGCGCACCGGATCTGCTGGAACTGCCCGGTGACCGCCCGCGTCCGGCGGTGCAGTCCATGCGCAGCGCGGACGTGGCGTTCACGGTGGATCCGGCGCTGCACCGAGGCATGGCCGAACTCGCCACTGCCGCCGATGTCAGCCTGTTCATGGTGATCCACGCCGCGCTCGCCGTGCTGCTCGCCCGCCTCGGCGGCACCGACGACGTGGTCGTCGGCACGGCGGTGGCCGGACGCGGCGAGGCGGCGCTCGACGGTCTGGTCGGCATGTTCGTCAACACCCTGGCCCTGCGGACGCCGGTCGATCCGAATGCCGGATTCCGCGAATTCCTCCGGGGCGTGCGGACGTCGGATCTGGATGGCTTCGCCAACGCCGACGTGCCGTTCGAACGACTGGTGCAGGTGCTGAACCCGGCCAGGTCCACGGCACACCACCCGATCTTCCAGGTGTCGCTGTCGTTGCAGAATTTCGTGGAACCGGTGCTGGAACTGCCCGGTCTGCGCATCGAGGTCGAGGATCTCGACCGCGACGCCGCGCAATTCGATCTGGCGCTGGACCTGCGCGAGCGTTTCGCGGGCACGGAGGTCGCCGGTATCGACGGCGTACTCACCTATGCCACCGATCTGTTCGACCCGGCCACCGTCGCGGCCTTCGCGCAGCGGTGGCAGCGGGTGCTCGCCGCAGTGGTCGCGGACCCGGATCTGACGATCGCCGATATCGACATCCTCGCCGCGGGCGAACGCGCCGCGCTGGTCCCGGTACGCGGCCCGCGCACCGTCGGCACCGTGCCGCTGCCCTGGCTGCTGGCGGAGTCGGCGGCCGCCTATCCCGATCGCGCGGCCCTGGTGGTCGACGGTGTCACCACCACATACCGCGAGCTCGACGCACGGTCGAACCGGTTGGCCCGGCTGCTCATCGAGGCGGGCGCGGGACCGGAGACCGTGATCGCCCTCGGACTCACCCGAGGCGCGGAACTGCTGACCGGCGTGTGGGCGGCGGCCAAGGCGGGCGCGGCATTCCTGCCCGTCGATCCGAAACATCCGCTCGACCGGATCGAGCACATGCTCGCCGATTCCGGTGCGGCACTGGGACTCACGGTCGGCGCGCACCGGCCGGGACTGCCGGATTCGGCGCGCTGGCTGGTACTCGACGACCCCGACTTCGTCGCGACCTGGTCCCGCGCCGACGCTCACACGGTGCGTTCGCGCGATCTGCGCGCCCCGATCCGCCCCGACCACGCCGCGTGGATGATCTACACCTCGGGGTCGACCGGAACACCGAAGGGCGTCACGGTCTCCCATCGCGGTCTCGCCGATCTCGTCGCGGCCCAACAGGAATCGCTGCGGGTGGACGAGAATTCCCGTGTCCTCCAGGTCGCCTCGCCGAGTTTCGACGCTTCGATCTTCGAGGCGATCATGGCCTTCGGATCGGGCGGCGCGGCGGTCGTCGCACCGCCGGAGGTCTACGGCGGTGACGCGCTCGCGGAGCTGATCGAGGCGCAGCGGGTCACCCATATGGTCATCACCCCCTCGGCGCTGGCGACGGTGGATCCGGAGCGGGTGTCGAGTGTGCGGGTGCTCGCGGTGGCCGGTGAGGCGGTCGGCGCGGAACTCGTGGAGCGCTGGGCGGTCGGGCGCACCATGGTCAACCTGTACGGTCCCACCGAATTCACCATCTGGGCAACGGGTTCGGCTCCGCTGAAGGTCGGCGAACCGGTGACCATCGGCGGCCCGATCCGCGGGGCGGCGGTGCTCGTCCTCGACGAGCGACTGCGGCCGGTCCCGGTCGGGGTGGCGGGGGAGCTGTATCTCACCGGCCCCGCACTGGCCCGCGGATATCACGCGCGGCCCGATCTCGACGCCGCCAGATTCGTCGCAGATCCGCACGGCGCGCCGGGGGAGCGGATGTACCGTACCGGCGACCTGGTGCGCTGGATTCGCGCGACGGGCACGGCGGCGGGTATGCGGCTCGAATACATCGGGCGCACCGATTTCCAGGTGAAGGTGCGCGGTCAGCGCATCGAACTCGGCGAGATCGACGCGGTGCTCGGTCGCGCCGACGGTGTGGAATTCGCGGTGACGCTCGGTGTCCGAGGTCCGGCCGGATCCACCGCGCTCGCGGCCTACGTCGTGCACGAGCCGGGAGTGGAACTCGATATCGCGGCGTTGCGCGCCTACGCCGCCGACACGCTGCCCGGGTACATGGTGCCGTCCTCGATCGTGGTCATGGACGCGATCCCGCTCAACGCGGTCGGCAAACTGGATCGAAAGGCCCTGCCGGAACCGGTGTTCGCCGCCGAGGAGACCGAATACGTCGCGCCGGGAACCCCCACCGAGGAGATCCTGGCCGAGGTGTTCGCCGCGTTGCTCGGCCGCGACAAGGTCGGCGTGCACGATTCGTTCTTCGCGCTCGGCGGCGACAGCATCCTGGCGATCCAGCTGGTGTCGCGGGCTCGCGCGCAGGGCGTCACGGTGACGCCGTTGCAGGTTTTCGAACACCGCACCGTGGCGGCCCTCGCCGCGGCGGCGGACGCGGCGGGCGAGGCCGTCACCCTCGACGAACTGCCCGGCGGCGGCGTCGGCGAGATGCCGCTGACACCGATCGTCGGCTACATGCTCGAACGCGGCGGCGACTACCGCCGTTTCGCCCAGACCGCGGTACTCGAACTGCCCGCCGGCATCCGCCACGAGCAGCTCGTCGCGACGCTCACGGCCGTGGTCGACAAGCACGACATGCTCCGTTCCCGCCTCTACCAGCGGATACGTCCGCAGGGTAACGGCGGGCCGCACGGTGACCACGTGCTCGAGGTCGCCGAACCCGGTTCGGTCGATGTCGCGGCGATGATCCGCCGGGTCGAATTCGCCGCCGACGCCGATACCGTCGATCTGCGCGAATTCGCGATCACCGAACTGGATTCGGCGATGAACCGGCTCGATCCGGCTGCCGGGCGGGTGCTGCGATTCCTGTGGCTCGATCCGGTGGGCGAGGCCGGTGACCGCACCAGGGCCGGACGCCTGATCGTCATCGCCCACCACCTGGTGGTCGACGGTGTGTCGTGGCGGATCCTGGTCCCCGACCTGATGGCGGCCTGGGCCCAGGTGTCCGCGGGCAGCACACCGGTGCTCACCGAGACCGGCACCTCCATGCGTCGCTGGTCGCACGCGCTCACCGAGGAGGCGCACCGGGAAAGCCGGGTCGCCGAACTCGACTACTGGCGCGGGGTGATCGACGGACCGGATCCGCGTTTCGGCGCCCGCGACCTGGACCCGGTGCTCGACCGGGCGGGCACCCTGAGTCAGCTCGAGGTGGAGGTGTCCGAAGAGGTCACCGCCGCGTTGCTGACCACGTTGCCCGGCCTGTTCCACGGCGGCGTGGAGGACACCTTGCTCGCCACCCTCGCTCTCGCCGTGCGCCGGTGGCGTGCGGGCAGGGACGCGGCGACCGACGACGACAGCGTTCTGATCCGACTCGAAGGCCACGGCCGTCAGCAGGAGATCGTGCCCGGCGCCGACCTCTCGCGAACCCTCGGCTGGTTCACCACCATCTACCCGGTGCGTATCGACGCCGCCGCCGCGGACGGTCCCGACCTCGGCACCGCCATCCGCGCGGCCAAGCACCGGCTGCTCGCGGTGCCGGACAAGGGCATCGGATTCGGCCTGCTGCGTTACCTCAACGCCGAAACCGCCCGGCAGCTGCCGGGCACGTTGCCCGGCCGGATCGGATTCAACTACCTGGGCCGGTACTCGACCGGCGATATCCCGGCCGGATTGGAAGGTCTCGGCTGGCTGCCCACCGACGAACTCGGCGAACTCCCGGCCGCCGAATACCCCGACGTGCCACTGCAATCGGAGATCGACGTGAACGCCGTCGTGGTCGGTGACCGCTTGACCGCCGGTTTCGGATTCTCCGCGAATCTGTTCGACCGCGACGACGTCGCCGAACTCGCCCGCCTCTGGGTGGACGCGCTCGGCGCGGCGGCGGCCTTCGCCCGCACTCCAGAGGCGCTCCGGGCGGGCGCCGAGGAGGAACTGGCCATGGCACAGGCGGCCGCCGCGACGGCGCAGCCGGGGAACGCGCTCGGACTCGACGTCCTGCTGCCGATCCGGCCCGGCGGCGACGAAGCGGCGCTGTTCTGCGTCCATCCGTCGTCCGGAATGGCCTGGACCTACCTGGGCTTCGCCGAAGCGCTGGCTCCCGGCCGTCCGGTCTACGGCCTCCAGGCCCCGGATCTGAGCGGCAAGGAACCGTCGGCGCGCAGTATCGACGAATTCGCCGACCGGTACGTGCGCGAGATCCTCGCCGTACAGCCGCAGGGGCCCTACCACCTGCTCGGCTGGTCGTTCGGCGGGCTCATCGCCCACGCCATCGCCACCCGACTGACCGAGGCCGATCACGAGGTCGGCATCGTCGCCCTGCTCGACGCCGACACCGCCGATATCGACGGCGACAGCATCGAGAAACTCACCGCGGGCGCGTTCATCAGTACCTTCGGCGCGGTCTTCGGCATCGAGGACGTGCCGGAGGAGGCCACGGCCCAGGAAGCCGCCGACCTCATCCGGGAACGAACGGGCGGAGTGGAACTGGTCGACGCCGACACCCTGGAAAGGATGGCCGGTTCCTACAACGCCTCGGCCAGGACCAGAACCGGCTACCAGCGACCGATTTTCGACGGTGACGTGCTGTATTTCAGTGCCACCGTGGACACTTCGGACATCTTCGGCCCGGAAGGCTGGCGACCGTATGTCACCGGGGAGATCACCAACTTCGACGTGGACGTCAGCCACGACGAACTGACCGCACCACACGTGCTGCCGATCATCGCGCGCGTGCTCGACGAGCATTTCACGGCGCGGAAGTCCCGCCAGACACAGGAGGCAGAGCAGTGAGCGAGACCGGAGTAGTGGTCGAAGGCATCGAGAAGTCCTTCGGGGCCGTACATGCCCTGCGCGGTGTGGATTTCGTGGCCGCGCAGGGGGAGGTGCTCGGCATCCTCGGCCCGAACGGCGCGGGCAAGACCACCACGGTGAACATCCTGTCGACGCTGATCGCCCCGGACAAGGGCCGGGCGACGGTCGCGGGTCACGACGTGGTCGCCGATCCGGCCGCCGTGCGCCGCGCCATCATGTTGACCGGGCAGTTCGCCGCCCTGGACGACATGCTCACCGGTTACGAGAATCTGGTGATGTTCGGCAGGCTCATGGGTCTGCGCAAACAGCCCGCCCGCGCCCGCGCCGACGAACTGCTGGCCGAATTCGATCTGGAGAACGCGGCGGGACGCCGGGTCGGCACCTACTCCGGCGGCATGCGCAGGCGTATCGATATCGCGTGCGGACTCGTGGTGCGCCCCGACGTGGTGTTCCTCGACGAACCGACCACCGGACTCGATCCGCGCAGCAGGCAGGGCGTGTGGGATCTGGTCGCCGGATTCCGCAAACACGGCATCACCACCCTGCTGACGACCCAGTACCTGGAAGAGGCCGACGCCCTGTGCGACCGGATCATCGTCATCGACCACGGTGTCGTCATCGCCGAGGGCACCGCCGACGAACTGAAATCCCGTACCGGCGGCAGCTATTGCGAGGTGGTGCCGCTGGATCTGAAGGATCTGCCCGCCATCGCGGCCGCGTTGGGTTCGCTACTGCCCGAGAGTAATCGGGCCGCGCTCACCCCGGAATCGGACCGCATCGCGATCCCCGCCCCCGACGGTGCGCGCACTCTCGCCGAGGCGCTGCGCCGACTCGACGCCTCCGGTGTCGAACTCGTCGACATCGCGTTGCGCCGACCCTCCCTCGACGATGTCTTCCTGAAGCTGACCGGCCATCTCGCGGAGACGAAAGAGGAAGTCGCATGACGACCGGGGCCTGGCTGGCCGACTCCCGCGCCACCCCGTTCCGCGTCCAGCAGTGGTGGGTGCTGACCTCCCGACTGGTCGTGCCCTCGGTCAAAACCGGGGAGGTACTCTCCTCGGTACTGGCGCCCGCCGCCTTCACCGCCAGCTTCTACATCCCGTTGAAGACGGTGATGATGTTCTCCGGCAACGGGTTCAGCAGTTACGCGCAGTTCATGATGCCGCTGGTGATCCTGCAAGCCGCCGCGTTCACCGCGATCGGCGCGGCCTTCCGGTCGGCCACCGACGCGGTCGCCGGACTCGACCGTCGATTCGGGTCCATGCCCATCGGGGCGCTCGTCCCGGTGGCCGCGCGCATGTCGGGCAATCTGTTCCGGCTGGTCATCGCGCTGGTGGCGGCGGTGGTGAGCGGACACGTCATCGGCTTCCGCTTCCACGAGGGCCCCTGGTACACCCTCGGCTGGGTGCTGTTCTCGCTGTTGATCGGAGTGGCGCTGACGTTGGGCGCCGACGTCATCGGCACGGTGTCGAAAAGCCCCGAGGCGACGACACAGGCGCTGGTGCTGCCGCCGCTGATCTTCGGCATGCTGTCGACCGGACTCGCGCCCGCGAGCCAATTCCCGGACTGGATCGAACCTTTCGTCCGTAACCAGCCGATATCGCAGTGGTCGATCGCGCTGCGTGCGCTGGCGGGCGATCCGAAAGGTAACGCGGGCGAGGTGAGCTGGGCGCTCATGGGTCCGCCGCTGTTGTGGGCCGTCGGAATTGTCGTCGTGTGCCTGCCACTGGCCATCCGGCTGAGCTCGAGGAAGGCGTGATGGTGTACACCGACACACGAATTCGGACCGCGACCTCCGAAACCGCACCGGCCTCGCTGCTGCGGCACACCGCGATTCAGACCCAGCGTCTGCTGTTGCGCTGGTCGCGTAATCCGGTGGCGCTGCTGGAGACCCTGATCATCCCGTGTCTGCTGCTGCTGATGCTGGATATCGTGATCGGCGGACAGATCGAGAAATTCGGCGGCACGAACGCCCTGTACGGGTCGGTGCCGATGGTCGCCATCGTCGGCGCGCTGTCCGGCGCGGTGGCCAGCGGTGTGATGCTCGGCCGTGAACGCGACGCGGGTCTGCTCGCCCGGTTCTGGGTGCTGCCGGTGCACCGCGCGTCCGGCCTGATCTCGCGCATCCTGGCCGAGGGCTGCCGCATCCTCGCGGGCACGCTGGCCGTGGTCGTCGTCGGCTATCTGCTCGGCTTCCGTTTCCAGCAGGGTCCGGCGGCGGCGCTGCTGTTCATCGTGATCCCGGTGCTGTTCGGCCTGGCGTTCGCCACCATGGTGACGGCCATCGCCGTCTTCACCGCGAAGGCGAGCCTGGTGGAGGGCATCACCATCCTCAGTTCGCTCCTGATGTTCTTCAGCACCGGATTCGTTCCGCTGCCCGCCTATCCGGAATGGATCCAGCCGCTGGTGCGCAATCAACCGATGTCGGTGGCCGTGGACGCCATGAAGGCGCTGTCGCTGGGCGGGCCGCTCGCGCGGCCGCTGATCCTGACGGTGGCGTGGTCGGTCGGCGCGATCGTGGTCTTCGCGGTACCCGCCGTCATCGGCTACCGCCGAGCCAGCCGCAGGTAGACGGGTCAGCGTCGGCGGCGGCGCAGGATCTCGGCGGTGTGTTCGTCGGCCGGGAGAAACGCCTCCAGGTGCAGTTCGGACAGGGTGATGTCCAGCGCGGTGGCGAACGAGGTCACGGTGGTGATCAACCGGAGTTCGCCCTCGTCCGACCGCAGCCGCAGCGGGACGGCGAAACCGAGATGGTCGGGCCCGGGATCGGCCTCGGGCAGATAGCTCTCCAATTCGGCGATGAAGGCGTCGAGTTCGGGGTCCGGACTGCGCAGGGCGCGGTTGCGCAGCGACTCGGTGACATGTCTGCCCCATTCCGGCAGGTTGAGCACCCGTCGTGCCAGGCCCCGCGGATGCAGCGCCAACCGCAGCACGTTGACCGGCGGCGCGAGCAGTTCGGGCGCGCTGCCCTCGGTGAGGACGTCGAAGGCCGCGTTGGCACCGACCAGAATGCCGTACGGACGCACCACGACCGCCGGATACGGCATATGACCGTCCAGGATGCGGTCGAGCGCGGCCTTGACCGGCGCCAGTTCCGGGGTCTCCAGCGTGGACTCGGGAAAGATCGGCGCGAAACCCGCCGCGAGCAGCAGACCGTTGCGTTCGCGCAGGGACAGCCCGAGTGATTCGGCCAGGCGCACCACCATGGTCCGTCCGGGGCGCGAGCGGCCCTGTTCGAGAAAACTCAGGTAGCGCTGACTGGTGTCGGCGCTGATCGCCAGATCCAGCTGACTGATCCGGCGCAGGGTTCGCCAATGTTTGAGCTGACGTGCGAAAGCGGTCGGCTCGGCCACCGCTGTCATATTGCCACCGCTGTCATATTCCAGTGATAGCCGACGGGGTGGGCCACATGCCATTCCCTCGCGGGTATGAGATTCCGCCGCGACCCGGACCTGCGTGTATTTCCCGTCATTCCCCACGGGGAATCGCGGACTCGCGCCGCGTTCGTGAAGCTCGATGCCATGAACAACGACACCCTCGCCCAGCGCTACCTGGCCCAGTGGAACGAACCCGACCCGCGACTGCGGCGCGCCCTGATCCGCGACCTGTGGGCGATCGACGGCGCACAGGTCCTCGTCGATCCACCACAGGCGATGCGCGAGGCCGCCGCCGCACTCGCCTTCCCGATCCCGCCGTTGGAAGTGCGCGGCCACGACGCGGTGGAACGCCGGGTCACCCGCGCCTACGAGATGTTCGTGGAACCCGGGCATCGGTTCGCGGCCCGCGGCTCGGTGGCTCGGCTCGCGGCGAACCTGGTCGGGTTCGGCTGGGCGATGGTCGATGCCGACGGCGCGGTGGTCGGCGGCGGCTACGACGTCATCGCGCTCGACGACGAGGGACGGATCCGGTTGGACCAGCAGTACATCGGGATCGACGCACCGGAAGTCGGCGCAGCGTGAACGCCGTTTCCTACCACCTCGATCCGAGGCGCGGACTCGACGGGCTGAATGCGAAACCGCAGGCTGTGCCGGTACCGGGCCCGGACCAGGTGGTCGTCCGCGTGCGAGCCGCCTCGCTGAACCGACGTGATCTCATGCTGATGGACGGGACCTACCCGCTGCCCGCGAGCCCCGGGGTCGTCCCGCTCTCCGACGGCGTGGGTGAGGTGATAGCGATGGGCGGCAACGTCACTCGCGCGTCGCTCGGCGACCGGGTCACCGCGTCGTATTTCGTGCGCTGGATCGACGGGCCGCAGCGGTTCGCGCACGTCGTCGAACAGTACGGCGCGAACCACGACGGCATGCTCGCGACCTACGCGGTGCTGGAACAGGATTCGGTGGTGCACGTGCCCGCCCACCTCTCCGATGCCGAGGCGGCCACCCTGACCTGCGCCGGTGTCGTCGCCTGGGCGGCACTCACCACCCCGGAGCCGGTCCGGCCGGAACAGTGCGTGCTTGTCGTCGGCACCGGACCGGTCGCGTTGTTCGCGATCCAGTACGCGCGCGCGTTCGGGGCGGGCGTCATCGCGGTCACCTCGACACCGGCGAAAGCCGAACGGCTGCGCGCGATGGGCGTCGACGAGGTGATCGTGAGCGCGGAGCATCCGGACTGGGATCAGCGGGTCCGGAGCCTGACCGGCGGTGACGGAGTCGACCGGATCGTGGATACGGTGGGCATGCCGACGCTGCCGAAATCCGTTCGGTCCGGGGCCTACAACGCCGAACTCACCCTCATCGGCGCGAGTCCCGGCCCCGCGCCCATCGAAGGTGACGGAAATCCGTTCGGCGGCGGCTACCTGTCGATCCGGCGTATCGCGGTGGGCAGTCGTACCCAGTTCGAGGCGATGAACGAGACGATGTCGAAGCACGGAATCCGTCCGGTGCTCGATCGGATCTTTCCCCTGGAGCAGGCGGTCGAGGCCTACCGCTACTACCGCGACGCGAATCCGTTCGGAAAAGTGGTCGTCGGCATGCCGTGAAAGGTGTTTTCAGGCTTCGAAGGGCACGGTATTGCCCGCCGCGTCGCGCGCACCGGCGCTTTCCTCGATCGCCGCGGCGAGTTCGGAAACGGTTTTCCACACGCGCGGTGGTTCCGCGTCGAAATTGCCGATGGTGTACCAGGCTTCGGTCTCGCGATATCGGACCAGGCCTTTGCCCGTGTCATCGACGGTGACATCGAGATCACCGGACATCGTCCCCTCTTCTTCGGTGAGGACGGCTGCCTTGACGGTGATCTCGATGATGTCGTTTATCTGAACTCTCCTCGGCTGACACAATCGGCGACTGCGGTGCGCAATGCGCCGTGCTCGGCGGGATCGACGGACAGCCCGTACTTTACTTTGACCGTGATGTAGCGCTCGAGATAGACACACCGGAAACTACCCGGCGGCAAATAGTTGGCGGCGTCCTGATCACCCTTGGAGCGATTCGCGGACGGGTCGGACGCCTCCAGGTTGATGGCGTCGTTGGCGATGCGGCGCCGGGTGTCCTCGTCGAGTTTGTTCGCGCCCGAACGCCACGCCTCGGCCAGCGCGACGATATGTTCGGCGTCGACCTTGGCCGGGTCGGTCATGAACTTGTATTCCTTGAGTTTCCCGGTTTTCGAGTCGAGAAACCCGTACGCGTCGCGCCAGCCGCCGTCCTTGCCGACTTTCAGGTCGCAGGTTTTGGGATCGAGGGTCACGGTGCCGACGGCATCGCGCAACATCATCACCTCGCGGCTGGTGCAACGGCTGTATTGCGCGAATTCGTCGCCGAATCCGTGTTCGGGCTTGTTGGTATCCCAGTGCGGGAATTCCTCTCGGCTGTAGCCCGACATCGATCCTTCCGGCGCTTCGGCCAGTTTCTCCACCAGCTCGCCGATGTCTTTACCCGATATCGACGCGGTCGGCGCCGGGCCGGGGGCTCCGCCGTCGATAGAGGTCGACTCGTCGACGGCGGTACAGGCGCTGGCGACCGCGGCGGCCAGGCAGATCGGTGCGCAGACGGCGAAAGCCTTACGCGCCGTGCGGGAACTAAACCACTTCACAAGAACACTCCATCGAACAGGACTGCAACCATGCGCTCACGTCTCGCTGCGTCGAAAAAGCGGTGCGTCGAGCTACCCGGGTACGAGCATACGGAAAGCTAACGCTACGTATGAGGTTGCGCACAATCGCCGATGGATCGATTGTGCGGCAACGTGACCGGTATCGAAACCCCTCCGAACGCGGACCGCCCCCGGGTGGGCGTGCCGGCGCCGACCTCGGGGGCGGTGGATCACGAACGAACTCGACCGGCGCGAGCGCGCGGGCGGTTGTCCAGGCCGTTCCGCGACACACCACACCACGGGGCTGATGAGGGGTAGGTCCCGAGGTGAAGTAACGCACCGGGGAGATCTCGTCCGTGAAGTTCTGGTATCTACGTATTTGGATAGTAGATATGTATCCGGCTCATGGCAAATATGTTACCGACCAGCATTGCTTTGGTTAACACTTGCTTCTCGGATGGATATCTACGTGGTTGCTACGGAAATAGCCGCGTCGACGGGGGTTTCGGCCCGCCTGTCGGTCGGCGGGCGGGGTGTATCGGACCGCACGGTCGGTGGTGAGCGTCACAGGAGAGTTCGGTCAGCGCGCGGCAAAGGTGTCCTGGCGACCCGCCGGACCGGTGATTGCGCTATTCACGGCAGGCTCTTGTCACCAGATCGGCCCAAACCTGCGGATTCGTCGACCAGAAGTGGTGCGCGACCCCTGGCAATTCCTCGAACCTGCCGTGTGGGACCAAGGTGGCCAACTGCCGCAGCGGCCATGACGGACGGATATCCGCTCGCGCGGCGACCAAGGTCATGGGGACGGTCGAGTCGGCCAGTCGACGGAACAGGTCGGGTTCGTGGATCCACCGGATGAATGATGCGTTCAGCGCGGCGTGAACGTCCGGCTCCCAGTCGATCTCGATCGCGGCCTCCAGATGTTTGCTGGACTCGTAGGCCCGGGACCAGGTGCGATCCTTGTGCAGGCCGTGTCCGGCGACACCGACAACGGCCCGTACCCGGTTCGGATGATCGAGGGCGTATCGCACGGCCAGATCCGAGCCCCATGAATGTCCGAGCACAACCCAGTTGTCGATGTTTCCCGCTCGCCGGATCGCTTCGAGATCGGCGACGGCGCGTTCGAGGTCATGCGGTCCGCCGCCCGATCGCCCCACGCCCCTCGGCTCCGGGTGCCAAGCCCGCATGCCGCGCGGCGCCAACTCGTCGTGCTCGAGGTAATGGACACAGCCCGGTCCACCGGACAGCACGACGACATCCGGGCCCGCGCCCGTGACACCGACATGCAGCGGGATCCCGTCGTCGGCTACCACTGTCTTCGATCGCATGCGCCGTTCCTGCTCCCGGAGTTCTCGACTGTCCGATTCCGCGGCGTACCAGGGTATTTCCTGTCCCGTATCTTTCGTCGCGCGCCCTGCCTGTCCTTGCGCGTCGGCAACGGTGTGCCGTGCGAGGGTGTGCCGTGCGAGCCGGGTTCCGTCGCGATCGGGGTGTGAGCAAGGATCCGGCGCGTGCGGATCAGTGCTCGACCTCGATATTCCGGTCGAGCACCTCGAGGGCGAAGGTGACCGTTGCTTCGGGGGACAGTGTCGTGCCGTGTGCTCGGGCGACGGCGTAGCGCGCGTCGCCGAGGTCGGCGCGCAGGGTGTCGACGGTGTCGGCCTCGGCGGCGGCATCGGCTCCGAAACCGTTGGCGGCGTGGGTGTTCAAGGCTCCGGACAGGATGGTCGCGGCTTCGGCGTCGATGTCGGCCAGCAGCAGGAGCAGGTTGCGCAGTGTCGTCCACTGGTGGTGCCACACCTGCATGCGACGCCAGCCGCGAACGGCCGCACGGAATTCGGCCAGGGCCGCCGTGGTCGCTCCGGCCCTGGTGTGCAGGGCGGCAAGGCCGACATGCGCGACATTGGTGACGAAAACGCTCGCGACGGGCGCGGCTCGGGCGACGGCCTCGTGGTAGCGGGTGAGCGCGCGATCGGGAGCGTCGCCGGCCAGCGCCTCGGCCTCGCTGTAGAGCGCCCACGCGATCTGACTCGGATTGTCCGCTGCCCGCGCGACCGTCAGGTTCTCGGCGGCCAGTGTGCGACCGCCCGCCGGATCACCGGAGTAGGTGCGCGCCAAACTCGCGAAAAGCAATGCCTCGCTCACATACCAGCGGTCCCCGCGCGCTCGGGCGAGGACCAGCAGCGCCGTGGTCGCGGCAGCGCATTCCGCCCACTGCCCCCGATACAGCGCGACCGCCGCCGCGACCTTGAGCAGGGGCATGCGACGCGCGTCGTCCGGATCGGGTAACGCGTCCAGCGCCGGTTCGCACAGGCGCAGGGCGCGTTCGTGTTCGCCGCGGAAGGTCAGCGCCTCGGCGACCGCCCCGCACACCGACGCGTAACGGGGATGCGCGGCGGCGTCGGGCAGGGTCAGCGCGGTCTCGCTCCACGCGACCACTTCGTCCGGGAATCGATACAGCACCGACAGCGCCAGCCCGGCCGAAAGGCGCAGGGTGAGATCGGTATCGCCCCGACGCACCGCGTGCCGGTGCGCCGCGCGCAGGTTGTCGAGGTCGGCTTGGACGGTCGCGATCCACCGGGCTTCCTCCGGCCCGCGCAGACCGCGCCCCGCTTCCTCGGCCAGCGCCGCACACCACGCGGCGTGCGCGTCGCGCAGGGTGTCGGCCTCGCCGCGCCGCTCCACGAGATCGCGACCGTAATCGCGCAACGTCTCCAGCATCGAGTAGCGGACGGCTCCCGCCGTCGGCCCCGCGGTGACCAGGGAGTTGTCCACCAACGCGGTGAGCACGTCGAGCAGTGCAGGTTCCCCGCACACCCGTTCGGCGGCGGCGAGACCGAAACCGCCCGCGAACACCGAGAGTCGGGCGAACAGTCGCTGTTCGGCGGGACTGAGCAGGGCATAGGACCAGTCGATCACCGCGCGCAGGGTGCTGTGTCTCGGTTCCGCAGTACGGGGGCCCGTGAGCAGGTCGGCGGGTGAGACCGGCTGTGCGGCGTAGTCGGCGGAAAGTGACCGTGCCGCGGGGCCGATGGGGGAGACGAGGCGTGCGGCGAGGTCGGCGGGGTTGAGTGAGCGCAACCGCGCCGCCGCCAACTCCAGGGCCAGCGGCAGTCCGTCGACACGGCGGCACACCTCGGCGATATGCGCGAGATTCGCGGCGTCCACCTCGAGATCCGGCCGCACGGCCCGCGCCCGTGCCGTGAACAGCCGCACCGCGGGTGACGCCGCCGCGTCACCCGTTCCGAGCGGGACCGGAAGCGGCGCGGTCGGATGCAGGTGCTCGCCGGGGACGCCGAGCGCGGCGCGACTGGTCGCGAGAACCGTCACCGCCGGACAGCGACGAAGGATGCGGGTCACCAGCTCGGCCGCGTCGGCCAGCACGTGCTCGCAATTGTCGACCACGAGCAGGATCTCGCGGGAAGCGAGGAAGGCGATCAGCGATTCCGTCGCATCCGCACCTGGCTGCCTGCGCGCCCCCGAAGCGGTCGCGACGGCGAGGGCGACCGCGCCGCCGTCGGTGACCGGCGCGAGTTCACACCACGCGACGGTGCCGTCCACGGCATGGGCGACATGCTGGGCCAAGGTCGTCTTACCGACACCACCGGGTCCGACGAGAGTCAGCACGCGGTGCGTGCCGAGTGCGGCCGCCACGGCGGCGAGATCGTCCTCGCGGCCCACCAGGCCGCCGATCGGCACGGGCACGGGGTGCGCGATGCTCCGTGGGGGCGCAGGGGTACTGACAGCCGGGGTCGGCGCGGGCCGCGCGGCGGACAGTGAGGTCGGCGTCGGGGGAACCCGCGCTTCCAGCTCCGGATCCTGGCGCAGCACAGCGGTTTCCAGCGCGCGCAGCGCCGGTGACGGCGCGACGCCGAGTTCGGCGTCCAACCGGGTGCGCACGGTGCGCAACACCGTCAGCGCGTCGGCCTGCCTGCCGACCCGGTACAGCGCGCGCACCAGCTGCGACGCCGCACGTTCGCGGAGCGGATTGGCGCGCGCGTGCGCGTCGAGCGCGGCGACCGATTCGGCGTGCGCGCCGTGCGCGAGACCGATCTCGAAACGTTCCTCGATCGCGTCCAGTCGTGACGCGTCCAGCCGCTGCGCCTCCGGGCGGGCGAATTCGGTGTCGGCGAATTCGGCGTAGGCGGGGCCTCGCCATTGCGCGAGCGCCTCGTCCAGCAGGGCGGCGGCGCGTTCGGGATCACGGTGTGCGGCGTTCACCAGTCGGTCGAACCGGGCGGCGTCGAACCGGTCGGCGGCGTCGAGGCGCAGCAGGTAGCCGGGCGGCCGGGTGACCAGGCGTTCGACGCCGTCGGCGTGCAGTACGCCGCGTAGCCGGGCGAGATAGCTGTGCAGTGTGCGGGTCGCGGTCTCGGGCGGTCGCTCGTCCCACAGCGCCGATATCAGCCGGTCGACGGAGACGACGGTGTCCGCGTGCACCAGCAGTGCGGTCAGCACCCGCCGCTGCGACGGGCTGCCGATCCACATTTCGCCGTCGGCGTCGCGCACGCGCAACGCTCCGAGCACCCCGAACTCCATCCGGCCCGTCCACCTCACCGTCCTCGGCCGCAACCGTGCTGCATCCGCGCTGCAACAGCGCCGTTCCATCCTCGCATCGTCCCCCAACGAACAGGAGGTACGAGGACGATGACTTCCACCCTCGATCCCATCACCGGCGCCACCGCGCCCGACCCCGCCGAGATCGAAGCCTTCGCGGCGCGCGCCGTCGGCGACGCGGCGACCTGGATGGTCACCACCATGACCATGCTCGGCGACCGGCTCGGACTGTGGCGCGCCATGGCCGATTCCCGCCCGGTCACCGCCGCCGAACTGGCCGCCGCGACCGGCACCGACGAACGGTACGTGCGTGAATGGCTGTCGTCGATGACGGCGCACGGCTACCTCGCCCACAGCCCCGAGACCGCGCGCTTCACCCTGCCCCCGGCCCACGTCCCGGTGCTCGCGGTAGAGAGTCCCGCCCACATCGGCGGTCTGCACCAGGCGCTGTTCGGCCTCACCGGCATTCTCGGTGCGGTGCTCGACTCGTTCCGCTACGGCGGGGGCGTGCCGATGTCGGCCTACCCGACGGATTGGTGGCAGGGCCTGGAGCGATTCAGCGCGGGCTGGTTCGACTATCTGCTGCCACAGGTCTGGTTGCCCGCGCTGCCCGATCTCCACGAGACGCTGCGTCGCGGCGCCGACGTCGCCGATGTCGGCTGCGGTCGGGGCCGGGCGCTGATCCGCCTGGCCGAGCAGTTCCCCGAAGGCCGCTACGTCGGCTTCGACGTGCACCCCGAATCCATCGACGCGGCCCGTGCGGCGGCGCTGGCCGCCGGTGTCGGCGACCGGGTGCGATTCGAATGCCGCGACGTCTCGGGTGAACTGCCCGGTGACTACGACGTGATCACCACCTTCGACGTCATCCACGACGCCGCCGACCCGCTCGGCATGCTCCGCGCCATCCGCGCCGCACTGCGCCCCGACGGCCGCTACCTGTGCCTGGACATCAACGCGAGCCACCGCCTCGAGGACAACGCGGGCCCGGTCGCCGCCTACTTCTACGGCGTGAGCGTGCTGTTCTGCATGACCACCTCGCTCGCCGACGGCGGCGCGGGCCTCGGCACCTGCGGTTTCCCCGAACACACCGCGCGCGAGATGTGCGCGCGGGCCGGATTCGGCACGGTCCGCCGGGTCGAGATGGAGAACCCCTTCAACATCCTGTACGAGATCACCGTCTGAGTGATGACCGTCTGAGTGATGACCGTCTGAGTGATGACCGTCTGAGTGATGACCGTCTGAGTGATGACCGTCTGAGTGATGACCGTCTGAGTGATCACTGCCTGAGTGATCACTTTCTGAGCGCCGACTCGCGGTGACGTCGCTGTCCGTTTGCAGCGCGTCACCGCTGCTCCTCGAACCACCGCAGGACCGGGGGCCGACATCGTGATGTCGGCCCCCGGTCCACGAAAGGCACTGTTTCCCATGACCGTTCACCCACTGCCCGGCACCGGCCCCGTCCTGGGGATCTGGGCGCACCCCGATGACGAGGTCTACCTGTCCGGCGGTCTGATGGCCGCCGCCCGGGATTCGGGCCGCCGCGTCGTCTGCGTCACCGCGACGAGGGGCGAGCACGGCACCTCCGATCCCGTGCGCTGGCCGCCCGCGCGATTGGCACGGGTCCGCACCGCCGAACTGCGCGCCAGCCTGGCCGCACTCGGCGTCACCGAACACCACCACCTCGATTTACCCGACGGCGGTTGCGCCGCAGCGCCTTTCGACGCGGTGGTGGCACGCCTCACCGCGATCGCCGCCGAGGTGCGCCCCGAGGTCGTGCTCACCTTCGGCCCCGACGGCTTCACCGGCCACCCCGACCATCGCATCGTCTCCGCCTGGGCGGGCGCGACCCGTGACCTGGCCGCCCCGCACGCCCGACTGCTGCACGCCAGGGGCACCGCCGATTTCTTCGACAGCTGGCGCGACCTCTACGCCCGCCTCGCCATGTTCGACGGCGACGACCTACCCGCCCGCGCCCGACCCGACGAACTCGCCGTGGAACTACACCTCGACGACGCCGCCGCCGACCGAAAACTGGTCGCCCTCCGCGCCCAGGCGACCCAAACCGCCGACCTGCTCGCCATGCTCGGCGAGGCCACCATGCGCGAATGGGCCTGCCGGGTCGAAACTTTCGTCGACGCCGTCCCGGTCCACGACTACATCGCCGGTTGCTGACCCACCCCGGATTCAGAACGGATCGGAATCACTTCCCGCCCACCAGGTTCCGATCTCGTCGTCCTCGTAGTACTCGGCGGGAGATCGGTAGCCCTCCGGCAGCGCGAATGTCCTGGAATCGGTACAGCGCCGCGATCCGGTCCCGTACGCGCCGATCGTCGGCGGGAAAGTGCTTGTCCAGTAATCGGATCGATCCTTCGATCAGATCCTCGATCATATGGTCCGACATCGGTACTCCTGTCCGGGCTCGTGCGTGGAACTACCCGAGACGGTGCTCTTCGACGGGCGCGCTGAGGCTGATCCCGTTCAGATCCAGGTACATCAGGCGTTCGGTGACCGACAGCGTGACGGTGTTGCGCCGTTCGATCGCGGCGGCCGCGGCGTCGACGAAGGCGCGGTCGAAACTGTAGAGGGGGATCTCCTCGGCCCGGTGGATGCGTTTGCCCGCGAACTGGGCCAGCACCTTGGCGGGGTCGCGATGGGTGTACACGGCGGCCCGTCCGGCGAGTTTGCTGCCGCGATGCACGCGTTCGGCGTCCGGTGCGCCCACCTCGATCCACGCGGTGATGCGGCCGGTGAGATCGCGCACCAGGACGGCGGGTTCGTCGGTCGAGGAGACGCCGCCCTCGCTGAATGTGATGCCCTCCTCGTATTCGAGGCAGTAGGCGAGCAGTCGCGTCAGCATGAATTCGGCGGTCTCGGACGGGTGGCGCGCCAGACGCAACGACAGATCCTCGTAGACGCCACGGTCCACGTCGGCCACCTGAACGGTGAAATTGTGCACTGTCGCGTTGAGAGCCATGGGAACAGCAGCTTAGATGACCGCCGCGCGACGGCTTCGCACCCGGCGTGCCGAAGGCCGCGAGACGACTGTGACGCAGCACTCATCGTCGACCTCGACGCGGCGGTGAACCGGAGCCGGTCCGGGCTCGTGGAATGGGGTGAGAAGGCGCGGGAATGCCACGCCGAAAAGCACCGGAGGGTGAAAGATGTTTTCTGCCAAGCGGATCACGCGTTCCATGGTTCCCGTCGCGGCATCGGCCGTCGTCCTCGTCGGACTGCTCAGCGGTTGCGGTAGCGACGAGGGATCGCAGGCCGTGCCCGCCGCGCCCGCCGCGACAGCGAGCACGCAGGCCACCGCCGCCGCGTCCGAACCGGTCGCGGGCCAGGCGCCGACGGTGGCGAAGACCCAGGGCTGGCTGAAGATCTACGCGGGCACCGCCCCGGCGGGTACCAGCGCGGTCCAACTGAACATCGTCGACAACCCGGCCGTCGGGAAGTACGTCTCGGACGGCGCGGGCCGCTCGCTGTACCGGTTCGACAAGGACACCGCGCAGCCGTCGGTGTCCAATTGCTCCGGCCAGTGCGCGGTGACGTGGCCGCCGCTGACCGTGAACCGGGATCAGGTGCTGTTCGCGGCGGGCGTCGATCCCCAGCAGGTCGGATTCATCGAGCGGGCCGACGGCACCTGCCAGATCACCGTCGGCGGCTGGCCGGTGTACTACTTCTCCAAGGACGTCAAGCCCGGCGATCTGCTCGGACAGGGTGTCGGCGGAACGTGGTTCGCGGTCGCGCCGAACGGCGCCAAGGCCGCGAAGTAGTCGCGTCAGCGGTCTGTCAGTCGACCACGGTGATCGCCTGCCGGGGACATTGTCGGACCGCGTCGCGCACCGGCGCCTCGATCTGTTCGGTCACGTCGGTGCGGGCGACGCTGAGCTGGTCATCGTCCCCGAGTTGGAAGACCTCGGGGACGATGCCCATGCAGACGCCGTTGCTCTCGCACAGTCCGAAATCCACTTCGATTCTCATGACAGCACCCGCACCGGCAGCCGGGACCACCCGGCGACATTCTGCATGGTGACCCGTTCGCAGCGGTCCCAGTCGATGTCGTAGCGCGGCATGAAATCGAGAAGATGGTCGAGCGCGATCGTCGTCTCCAAACGCGCGAGGGCCGCGCCGAGGCAACTGTGGATTCCGTAGCCGAGTCCCAGATTCTGCGATTGGGTGCGGTCGCGATCGATGTCGAAGGTGTCGGCGTCGGTGAACGCGTCCGGGTCGCGGTTGGCGGAAGCGCCGATGAGGAATACCGGTTTGCCCTCGGGGATGGTGACCTCGTGCACCCGTACCGCTTTGCGGGTGCAGCGCACGTTGTATTGCACCGGCCCTTCGTAGCGCAGGATCTCTTCGACCGCCGCCGGAATCTTGCCTCGATCGTCGAGGAGTTCGCGCCATTGATCCGGATGACGGGCGAAGGTCGCGATCGCGTTGCCCAGTAGTTTGGTGACCGTCTCGGCCCCTGCCCCGCCCAGAAGGGTGGCGAACGCGGCGATCTCGAGATCGTCGAGACTGGTCATCTCGCCGTTGTCGCGTTCGATCTCGGCGGCGATCAGGGTGCTGATCATGTCGTCGCGTGGGTCGGCACGCCGTTCCTGGACGAGGTTGTAATAGTAGATCGCGGTGTCGGCGGCGGCCTGCGCACCGGCTTCGGTCGACTCCATCTGCCCCGGTTCGCGATGCAGGGTCTCATCGATCCACAGGCGCACCTGCTGGCGGAATTCCTCGGGCACGCCCGCCATCCGGGTGATGACCTCCACCGGGAACAGTGCCGAGAAATCCTGGATCAGGTCGAATTCGACCGGGTCGACCCGGTCGAGGTATTTGCGCACCAGTTCGACGACGGTGTCGCGCTGGGTCTGGATCGCGCGCGGGGTGAATGCCCGGCTGAGCAGATTGCGCATATGCCGGTGATCCGGCGGATCCATGAAGATGATCGACCGGTGCGGGGGCACGCCGGATTTGATCTGGGCCAGATCGACACCGCGCGCCGAGGAATAGGTCTGGTGGTCCTTGAAGGCCGCCGCGACATCCTCGTGCCGGGTCAGCGCGTAGAAGTCGTATTCGGCGTTGTAATAGACGGGTGCGTCCTGGCGCATCCGGCGGTAGATCTCGTACGGATTCGCGTAGAACTCCTCGGAGAACGGATCGAATTGCACGGCGGATTTCGTCATGACGTGGTGCACCTCTTCGTTCTCTGCCCACCGAGCGCGGCGGGAGTCGGTGCTCCGTGGATCCGCACCCGGCCGACCATCGGCGCGCGAGGGCGCTCGCCCGCAGAATCGAGTGGTCGGCATGGCTGCTCATCCGCCGCGCGAGGGCGGTCGCGGCTACCCCTCGGCGCCGTAACCCCATCGCCCGGAGGCGGTTTCGTCACTCAAGATACCGTCCCTCCTACGGGAAACGGGACGGTATGCGAAAACTTCTTCGCCGCGGGCACGTTGGTGCCGGAATGCGGTGGCGGGCAGGTCCGCGTCGGGTCCGGCTGAGGGCAGGGAGCGGGCCGCAACAACGATCCGTCGATCAGCGCGCGAACCGTGCGCGTCGCGACCACCGCCCAGAGCGTGACCAGCGCCGCGTACATGAGTACCGCGGCGCCCGCGAACAGGTACGCGCCGGTGTGGTGGTACAGCACGGCGCTGCCGGTCACGCAGGTGCCGAGCGGGAAGGTGAAACCCCACCAGGTCAGGCTGAACGTCAGTTCGCCCGCGCGGGCCGTCCGCAGGGTGACGGCGGCGGCCAGTGCCAGCCACAGCATCGCGAAACCCCAGGTGATGAGACCGAAGACGACCGAGAACACGGACAGCCCTTGGGCGTAGGGGGCGGGCAGGGCGAGCGGTGCGGCATCGGCGAGCAGTCCGGCGGCGGTCACCGACTGGCCGAGCGGACCGAGAACCAGCCACAGGGTGGGCGTCATGGCACCGCGCGGTGCGCCGTGACGCAGCAGGTGCGACCAGATCACGGAGATGGTGAGCACGGCCGCGATCAGGCTCAGCCCGAACATCGCCAGGCAGCCGAGGAGCATCGTCAGACGCCACTGTCCCTCGGGGGTATGCGGGACGAGCAGTGCGCCGAGCGCGGCCGACACCATCGGCGCGACCACCGGCATCAGCCAGCCACCGAAGGCCACGGCGGGTTCGACGCGCGGACGGGTGATCATCCGGTAGGGAATGGCGAAGGCGGTCACCAAGCCGAGGACGGTACCCGCCGTCCACAGCACCCAGTCCACGGCCACGGCGGCGGGCACGCCGATCACGTCGCCGCCGAGTAGCAGGGTGCCCGCGCCGACGGTCACCAGCGCCATCGGGGGAGCGCCGAAGAAATGCGACATCACCGGATGATCGAGATGCGCCCGCGCGGTCTCCGGAAACCGCAGCCGCTGCGCGATCCACGCCACCGTCAGCGCCACCAGCACCGCCGCGGCCAGCGCCCACATCGCGGTCGCCGCGGCCCGCAGACCGGGGAACCGCAGCGGCAGAGAGACGGCGGCCGTGGCCACGATCGAGGTGCCCATCACGACGGCGAACCAGTTCGGACCGAGTTCGCGCAATCGGGCGCCGGTGCGCACGCCGGAGTGAAGCCGGGGGTGCGCGGGCGCCGGTCGCTGTGGTGCCTCGAACATCACGGTGGCGGTCATGGCTCCAGCCTCGCTCCCGCCCGGCGCGGGGCGTAGACACCGTGCGCCTATGAATACATAGACTGGTTCTATGCCCCTGTCACCGCGCGTGCCCGATCTGGCCGCACTCGACCTGCTGGTCTCGGTGCTGGAACTGGGCAGTATCGGGCGCGCCGCCCAGGCACACGGCATCAGCCAGCCTTCCGCGTCCTCGCGGATCCGCTATCTGGAGAAACTGGTCGGAATGCCGGTGCTGGAACGGACCACGCTCGGATCGCGACCGACCCCGGCCGGTGCGCTGATCATCGAATGGGCGCGCACCGTGGTGGACGCCGCCCGGCAACTCGACGCCGGGATCGACACCCTGCGCGCGCAACGGCATTCCAGGCTGCGGGTCGCCGCGAGCCAGACCGTCGCCGAATACCTGTTCCCGGCCTGGTTGATGCAGCTGCGGAAGGCGGCGCCGGAGACCACCATCGCGCTCGAGTCGGGTAATTCGGTCGAAGTCGCGCGTGCGGTACTGGAACGAAGGGCAGGAATCGGATTCGTCGAGAGCCCGGGGCGGTTCCGCGGACTGGAGAGCCATCCGGTGGCGCGTGACCGGCTGGTCGTGGTGGTCTCGCCCGAGCACGAGTGGGCCGCACGCGACCGCATCGGGGCGGAGGAACTCGCCGACACCCCGCTGATCCATCGGGAGCCGGGTTCGGGCACCCGCACCTGGTTCGAGCACGCCGTCGCCCGCGATCTGCCCGGCAGGCGACCGGATGTCGCGCTGGAACTGTCCTCGACGACCGCCATCAAATCGGCGGTGGCCGCGGGGGCCGGTCCCGCCGTGCTCAGTTCGCTCGCGGTCGCCGCCGAGATCGCCGCGGGCACCCTGGTGTCACCCACGATCACCGGACTCGACCTCGAGCGCACCCTGCGCGCCGTCTGGCCGACGGGGGAGCGCCTGCGCGGTGCCGCCCGTGACCTCTACGCCATCGCCCACCGTGCCTGAGCGCTCGCCCGGCGGACCGGGACACGACGGCGGATCGACCGACCGCCTCGTCGTGGTGGACGCCGCCAACGTCGTCGGCTCGCGCCCCGACGGGTGGTGGCGCGATCGGGCGGGCGCCGCGCGACGGCTCCTGGAGCGCCTGAGCGACTTCGCGGCGCGGACGCGACCGCCCGTGGAACTGGTGGTGGTGCTCGAAGGCGCGGCGAAGGCGGCTGGCGCAACGGAATTCGACGGCGTGCGGGTGGCGCGTGCCGAAGGTTCCGGTGACGACACGATCGTGGCGGTGGTCGCCGCCGCCGTGCCCGGCCGTGGACGCGAGATCCTGGTCGTCACCGCCGATCGCGAGTTGCGGCGTCGGGTCGAAGCACTCGGGGCCGAAACCGCCGGACCCCGTTGGCTGCTGGATCGGCTCGATCCGTAACCGCGCGGCACGCAACGGAACTCACAGTCGGTGCGGGGTGACTGTGAGATCAGTCCTCGGGTTCGGGCTCGTCCTTGGGCTGGGCAGTCGGCGGAATTCCGGTGTCCAGGAAGCGGATCAGGCTGTCGATGCGGTCGGTGTGCTCGACGCAGCGTTCCAGGTAACTGCCGAGCAGGGCCAACTCGATCGTGAGATCGGTTGATCGGTCCGGGTCGGATTCGGTGAGCGCCGTGTGCAACCTGGTCCGCAAGTCGTCGATGGAGCCGTCGGTGGGCGGCGCGACCTCGGTGTGGTGGCCGGTCGCGACGGCCTCACCGGATACCGCGGTGCGGTGTGCGGCAAGACGTCCCATCGCGGCGAGGATGTCGAGCACGCCCTGCGGTCCGACGTGTCCGGGGTGGCTGCGGTAGATCCGGTCGGCGACCCGGTTGGTGAGCGAGCCGATGCGTGACAGTTCGCTCGCGATCTGGATGGCGGTCACCACGTGACGAAGGTCACGGGCGACGGGAGCCTGTAGCGCGAGCAGAACCACCGTTCGCGCCTCGCACGCGCCGTACATCTTCTGCAATTGCTCGTCGAGAGCGAAAACCTCGTAGGTGGCCTGGAGATCGGCGTCGACGAGGGCGTCGATCACGCGCTCTACGGCGTCGTGGGCGACTCGGCACATCAGCGTCAGATCGTTGGTCAACGCGATGAGCTCGTGGGTGAACTGGGTCCGCACGCGCAAATTGTCTCCTATCGCCGCCTCGAGAAGTAGACGAATCCTCGCCGGGTTGTCGGGGCCATCTGAACCCGCAGGCCGACAACGCGATATTGGGGCAGGATGGGCCAGGTGAAACGCGATGTCTCTGCTCATCTGGAGGTCGCGATCTCCGCACCTACCACTCTCGAATTCCAGATCGCGGTGGCGGGACAGCCGGGAATCGAGGTTTCGGAATCACTGGTCTTCGAATTGGACGGTGTCGCGGTGACCCCCGTCGAGATCGCGGGTCCGCACGGCACCAGGATCCACCGCTTCGCCGCCGGACCTGGCACTCTGCGCGCGGACTACCGGGCGACGATCCTCGGCACGGCGCCGCCGCAGCAACCGTCGGACTACGACCGCGCGCTGTATCTGCGGCCGAGTCGCTACGCCGAATCGGATCGGCTGCACGCCTTCGCCGCATCGGAATTCGACGACACCGCGACCGAGTCGGAGCGCGCGACCGCGATAGCGGCCTGGGTCGCCAAGCGGTTGCGCTATGCCTCCGGAAGCAGCGATCACACCGACGGCGCGGTGGAGACCTTGCTCTCCGGCGCGGGGGTGTGCCGTGATTTCACTCACCTGACGGTCGCGCTGCTGCGGGCGGTGAAGGTGCCCGCCCGTCTGGTCGCGGTCTACGCGCCGGGCCTGTTCCCCATGGATTTCCACGCGGTGGCCGAAGCCTGCGTCGACGGCGTCTGGCATGTCCTCGACGCCACCGGCCTCGCCCCGCGCACCACCTTCGTGCGGATCGCCACCGGGCGTGACGCCTCCGACGCCGCGTTCCTCGACAACCACGGCGGCGAGATCTACGTCAGCAATATGTGGGTGAACGCCTTCGTCGAGGGCTACCTGCCGATCGACGACCACGTCACACCGGTGACATTGCAATGAGAATCACGGTGGGGTGAGCGACGGGAATCGAACCCGCGACCTCCTGGACCACAACCAGGCGCTCTGACCGACTGAGCTACGCCCACCATCCCGGGCGGTGACCCCCCCGTTCGATCTCGACGTTATCGTCCACGACGCGGCCCGCGCGACCCATTTTCGGACGGCCGACCCGGTGTTACCGTCGAGGCGTGCCCTCCAGGAACGATGTGCAGCACCGCCTGATCACGACTTTCCAACGCCGGGTCGGCAATCCGATCCTGCGCAGACTCCCGGGACAGCAACTGCTGGAGACCGTCGGGCGGGTCAGCGGTGAACCTCGGATCATCCCGATAGGTGGGCGTCGCGTCGGGAACGAATTCTGGTTCGTCTCCGAATTCGGCTCGCGATCCCAGTACGTCCGGAACATCACGGCGAACAACCGGGTTCGGGTCCGCCTGCGCGGTCACTGGCATTCCGGCACGGCGCATCTGCTGCCCGACGACGATCCGATCGCGCGCTTGCGCGAACTGCCGAGAGGGAACAGCGCGGCCGTGCGCGCGGTCGGCACCGATCTCCTCACACTGCGGGTCGACCTGGACGACTGATCGTCCGGCTCGGATACCCGGCCGTGGTATGTCCGAAATTAGCTGGGACGATAGAGGCATGATCCGTGCGTTGATTACCCGCTGGACCGTGTTCGTCCCACTACTCGCCGTCGTCGCGCTACTTCTCACCTGGGGCCGGAATCTGCCCGGTTTCGGGGTGGTCGTCGTGGCGTCGGCCCTGGTCGGGGCGGTGCTCGCGGCGGTGTATCACGCGGAGGTCGTCGCCCAGCGGGTCGGTGAGCCGTTCGGATCCCTCGTACTCGCGGTCGCGGTGACGGTGATCGAGGTCGCGCTGATCGTCACCCTCATGATCTCCGGCGGCGAGAAGAGCGCCACCCTGGCCCGTGACACCGTGTTCGCCGCCGTCATGATCACCTGCAACGGCATCTTCGGACTCTCCCTGCTGGTCGGCGCGCTGCGCAGACGGGTGGCGGAGTTCAACGCGGAGGGCACCGGCGCGGCGCTGGCGACGGTGGCGACCCTGGCCACGCTGAGTCTCGTGCTGCCGACGTTCACCTCGAGTAAGCCCGGCCCGGAATTCTCGCCGGCGCAGCTGGCTTTCGCCGCGGTCGCCTCGCTGTTGCTGTACGGGCTGTTCGTCATGGTCCAGACGGTGCGTCATCGCGACGACTTCCTGCCGGTCGAAGGGCGCGGCGTCGTCACCGAGGACGAACTGCACGGCGCACGCCCCACGGTGCGGACCACACTGCTCAGCCTGGGGATACTGCTGGTCGCCCTGATCTGCGTGGTCGGGTTGGCCAAGGTGGTCTCGCCCGCCATCGAATCCGGCGTCGCCTCGGCGGGCCTGCCGCACGCGGCCGTCGGCGTGGTGATCGCGCTGCTCGTGCTGTTGCCGGAGACGCTCGCCGCGGTCCGGTCGGCACGTCGTGACCAGGTGCAGATCAGCCTGAATCTGGCGCTCGGCTCGGCGATGGCCAGTATCGGACTGACCATTCCGGCACTCGCGGTGGCGACCATCTGGCTGGACGGGCCGCTGGTGCTCGGACTCGGGGCGACGCAGATGGTTCTGCTCGCGATCACCGTCGTCGTCGGCGTGCTCACGGTGGTGCCGGGACGGGCGACGCTGCTCCAGGGTGGGGTGCATCTCGCCCTGTTCTCGGCCTTCGTCTTCCTGGCCGCGAGCCCGTAAGAATTGATAGCTAACTATTAGCTTCAAGGCTGGACGATCGTTCGCGAATGGTGATGTTCGGGGTGCTCGGGTTCGGGTAGCCTCCGAGAAAGATCAACTCTCGTCACAGATTTCCCCGCTCGAGCAGTGAAGGCGGTACGCGATGGTGGAACCCGGTGGCGGGCCCGCATCCGGCGGCGGTGCGCCCGAGAACGGCACCAGGGTCCTCGCCATCACGGCCGGTTTGGCCGCAGTGCTCGCCTTCGTGGTTGCTATCGGATTGCTGATCCGATCGAATCAGGATCCGGAGGATGTTCCGACCCCGTCGACGACCCTCACCTCGCTGGCCGAGACCGTCACGGTGCGCACCACCGCGTCGCCGACGATGACCCGTCCGTCGGCGACCGGTATCTCGTCGTTGCCGACCCAGCCCGCGCATCGGGTCGGCGACGACTGTTCGGTCGACGG
>NZ_JAFMPL010000050.1:0-50804 GCF_019038455.1 Nocardia noduli | reverse complement strand
GGGTTTCTCCGCGGGCTTTTCGGCGGGCTTTTCGGCGAGCTCGGCGGCGGGCGGCGGAACGGCCTTGACCGGCTTGGTCTCGGCGACCGCAGCCACGGCGGGCTTCGGGGCCGGTGGCGGCGTCGTCGACGGCCGTTTGGGCGGTTCCGGGACCTCGGGCTTGGTCGTGGCGAACGGACGTCCCTCGAGGATCTTGGGGACCGCGCCGTTGATCTCGCGTGCCGGTGCCTTCTCGGACGCGGCGGGGGCGCGGCGCTTCTCGGGCTGCGGTGCGGGCTTCTCGGCCGCCGGTGCCGCGGCGGGCCGGGCCGGTTCGGCGGGCGCGGGCTCGACGACGATCGCCTCGGTCGGCGCGTCGTCCTCGTCGTCGGCGAACTGTTCGGCGGACTGTTCCTGGTCCACCTCGTCGTATTCGTCCATCTCGGCCGTTTCGACCGCGGGCTCGCGATCGGGTTCCGCTTCGGCCTCGATCACGACGGGACGCGGAATGCCCAGTTCCATGGCCATCGGACGGTAGGTGGCCAGATCGGGGAGTCTGTTGCGGATGACCTCGGCCGGATCGGGCAGATCGCGGACCTGATCGGTGGCGCGCGCGATGGCGAGCCCGTAGCGCGCGCTGGCGGCGTCGTGGATCAGCAGGGCGACACCGATCATCACCGGCGCGACCGCGTGCACACCCGCGTCGAACCAACGCTCACCACGGATGTACGGATAGGTGTTGAGGCCGACGGTCAGCGCCAGCAGTGCGACTTCGGCCGCGACGACCTGGCCGCGGTTGTCGACGACACCCCATTCGGAGACCTTGTTCGTGCCGATCATGATGATGATCAAGCAGACGCTGATCATCGCCTCGATCAGGTAGCTGAACCAGTACAGCGGATCACTCGGGCCACCGGGTGCGATGTTGTGCTGCACGTTGACGGCCGACCAGAGCATGCCTGCGCCGACCACGCCCGCCAGCGCGCGCAGTGACCATGCCCGATGCCGGTACAGCGACGCGAGTTTGGCGTGCGGACTCGATTCCCGTCGTTGTGCGGCTATCGCCTTGCGGGCGACCAGTAGATCTCTGATGTCGGCCTTCTCGATTTCCTCGGTGGTCTGTCGGGCGCGGTCGGCGGCCCCGGCGGCGGCTTGCGCCTGTTTCCAGCGCTGCGCACGATCCTGGCCGCGAATCTTCTCGGCGAGATCACGTTCGGCGTGCAGTTCGTCTTCGGAGAGCGCCTGGGTCAGCGCCGGGTCGAACTGGTATGCCAGTCGGCCTCTGGCTTTCTCGACCCGCCTCGCCAGCTGACCGACTTCGTCCTCGATGGGATGCTCTATCGTCACCTCGACTCCCGCCGGGGGAGATTCGAGGCTTGGCAAGTGATCACACGTGGGAACGGCACATGCCCATTAATAGTCGATACACCGGCGCCAGCGAAACTGTGGATTAGCCGTGATCTCGAGAGAACTCGGCGTGCCGCGAGCGACACGCCCCGAATGAATTCGATTCGCGGTCATTTCGTGTTCACGCCGACCGGACCACGACGGCTCGCTGGACGCACGTTCCCGCCAGCTCAGCGCCCCCGGGCGTGGTAGTCCGCGGGAGCGGCGACGGTGTGCGGCACCGGCCTTCACCGTGAATTGCGGTCCGAATTCGATTCCGAATCCCGGTCGCCCCCATTCGATCTTGAAACCGACCGGTAACAATGTTCGGGCCGATCGACAGCGCGTCAGCGGATGACGGCCAAGCGTGCGAGTTGGGTGTGCAGTGCCGTGTCGGTGACGGGGGTGAGACTCAGATCGGCGGTCGTGGTCAGCAGATACCGGCCGTCGTCGGTGAAGTCGAGCCAGGTGCGGTGCCGGGTCGGCGGGGACATCGGCTCCTCCGGCGCGACCGTCACGGTGATGAAGCCGCGCGCGTCGATCGGACGGTGCAACGTCTTGCGGAAGAGGGCGGCGCGTTCGGCGTCGTCGGATTGTCCCCAGTTGTTGGGATCGTCGTAGAGCACGGCCGCGCGCGGTTCGCGCATGGGGGCGAGCCGACCGGCGGGGGCCGCGCCCATCGCGGCGACCAGGTGTTGCGGCACCCGGCGAGCGTGACAGGCGATGACCGTGACGTCGCACGGGCCTGCGACCAGGACCGTGCCCCAGTTCAGGTGGGTGGCGCCGAAGGCGAGGATCGGTTCCTCGGCCCGGCCCTCGGGGGTGTAGCGATCGCCGGAGACGGTCAGGGTGGTGACATCGTTGCGCGCGCACAATGTGAGCGCGCCGGTCAGATCGGGATCGCTGTTGCGTCGGAAACGCTCGGCGAGTTTGAGCTTCTCCCAGTCGTTCTCACTGCGGACGGTGCCTCGGTGCGCCATATCGATCGGGTAGGGCCGACGGTCGAGCCCCGTTTCTACCGACCAGACATAGGTGAACTCGTCCGGGGTGAAAACCCACCTCACCGCGCGATCTCTCCACGAACGGGCGTATCGAAAGCGGGAACGGCATCACCGGATGCCACCAGGGTCGAGTTGTACAGGAAGGTCAGCGTGTCCTGCGCGTCGGCCAACGCGCTCGCCGCGGCGATATCGTGGGCCATCTTGCGCGGTCCGCCGTCGATGGCCTCGCGGACCGGGTCCGGGTCGGGCGCGTAGGGCGCGGCGGGCGCGGGGATCGCGTCCCGGACCGTCTGGGCCGCAGAGGAATTCAGCTCCATCAGTCGGTGCACGGCGACGCACACCTCCTGCGCGGCCGCCCCGGCGCGGACGAACGCCTCGGTGGATTCCCGCGCGGCCGTCGCGGCCTGACCGCTCCAGTCCGCGAATTCCTGTCGCACCGCGGCGGCGAACGCCTCGAACAGGTACTCGAGGGTGTTCGCTCCGGTCTGCCAGCTCTCGGCGGTCCGCCCGAGCGCCGCCGGATCCAATGCCTCGCGCACCAACTGCCAGATCTCCGCGTGGGTGTAGGCGTCGAACGCTTCGCGGTCCGGCACGTACGGCGGGTCCGTGCCCTCACGCCAGCCCGGCGGCGTCATAGCTCGTCCAGTTCGTCGGCCGCGATCCGCAGCGCGGCCCGATTGGCCGCGTCGGCCTCGTCGAACAGATTCGCCGCAGCGAGATATCCCGCCTTCAAACGCAATGCCGCCTCCTGCAATCCGGCGAGAACCTCGCGATACCTCGCGCCCTTGTCCTCGAATCCCCGTGCCAGCGATTTTCCCGAAGGCAGCTCCGAAAATCCCGAAACCTCGGTCAATTCGACCCCGGCGGCCCTGGCCTGCCGCAATCCTTCGATCAACGCGTCGCATGCCGCTTCGAGTCGTCGCGCCGAACCTTCCGGCATTCCGAACTCACCCGCCGCCGCCGCGTCGTACACCCCGGCTCCCGCACCGCGCGCCTCGTCCGGTCGCACTGGGTTCGGCCCCCTCGATCTCGGTCGACACCAAAGTCCTTGAAGCACGGCAGTTTATCAGTGCCGGGATCGTCCCGGAGCGGGATGTGCCGCGGGTATGTGCGCGAACCGACGGACGGGCGGATCGATTGTGGCCGGACACGACCGCGTCCGGCCTCGCGTCAGCCCGCGACCTGCTCGGCGATGTCGTGCACCACCGCGTCACCCGCGCCGCGCGCCGCCTGCTCGGCCGCGGCCGCCAACATGGGCAGGCGGGCGTCACCGAGGGACATGGCCATCGTGCCGAGGCGGTTGGTGACGAAGCCGACCGACAGTCCGACGCCGGGGATGGCGATACCGCCCGACCCGCCGATCCCGAAATGCCCGAAGGCGCGCCGGGTGAGCCGCGGGCCGACGATCGCGCGGTGATACCCGCGCGCGAATTGCGGCGCCGCGCCGAGGACGTAGTCGTACTGGCTGTTGGCGGGCATGCGGGCGATGAGTCGCGTCGTCTCCGGCCGCAGTAGGCGACGGTGCCCGACGAGGCCGTCGTTGGCGAGGGCGCCGTACATCTTGCCCAGCGCGCGGGCGGTGAAAGTGCCGTTCCAGCCGGGCATCATGGCGTCGTAGGGGCGCGTGCCCAGGCTCATGTCCGCCCAGCCGTTGTAGACCGCGCCCCGCGCCGATCGCACCGGTCCCAGTGCCGCGAACGGGGCGATCAGCACGTCGAACGGCACTCCGGCGATACCGAGGCGCGGGCCCAGACGGGCGATCCGATGACGCTGATCGTGGGGCACGCCGAACCAGAAGTCGTCGTCACCGAGCGGTTCGGCGAGTTCGGTTCGCACCACGTCGAGGAAATCGCGCCCGGTTGCCCGCTGGGCGATCTCGGCGACCAGGGTGCCGAAGGTCAATCCGTGATAGCCCGACGCGCGCAGTCGCATCGGGTCGGGCGCGGAGGCAGCCATGGCCGCGGCGACCCGGTCGTGGTCGAGCAGATCGTCCGGGTCGCCGAGCAGTCCGCGGGTGCGTTGCAATCCGGCCCGGTGATTCAGCACCTCGTGCACGGTGATGTCGCCCTTGCCGTTCGCGGCGAATTCGGGCCAGTACGTGGCGACGGGCGCGTCGAGTTCCAGCACGCCGCGTTCGATCAGGCGATTGGCGATGGTCGCCGCGACGCCCTTACCCGTCGAATACGACAGCGCCATGGTGTCGGAGCGCCACGGACGATCGGTGTCGGCCCAGCCGGACCATATGTCCAGAACCGGTTCGCCGTGCAGGTAGACCGCGAGCGCGCCGCCGCCCTGGGACCTGCGGCGGAACATCGAGAAGAATTTGGTGGCGACCGTGGTGAACCGGTCATCGATCAGCATATGGGCCGGTCGGCGGATATCGCCGCCGAACACAGGGCCGTCGGTGCTCGCAGCCGACATGGCAGACTCCTTTGTCTGTTCCAACGCGGGCAGAGCCATCGAGCTAACAGTTGCAAGCGGCCCTGCTAACGCCACTGTAACCTTCGCCACCGTGCGTCGGCAATCTGCTGTCCGGATGTCGGAATCCGGGAAATACGGCGGCGACCACCGGTTATCCGCCAGCACTCCGCTCGACTCAGCGGTCGCGTCCCGGCGAACGCCCGTTGCGGCCATTCGCCGGGACGACCCGTGCTCCCGTCCTACAGGCGGGGGTCGACCGGCTCGGATTCCATCGCGAGAACCGCGAACACGGCTTCGTGCACCCGCCACAGTGGTTCGCCCGCGACGAAGCGGTCAAGGGCTTCCAGGCCGAGGGCGTACTCGCGCAGCGCCATCGAGCGTTTGCGTCCGAGGCCGCGGTGGCGCAGGCGCTCGAGGTTGGGCTCGCGCGGATATTCCGGGCCGTAGATGATGCGCAGGTACTCCCGGCCTCGGCATTTCACGCCGGGCTGGACCAGTCGGCCCGGGTGCGCGCCCTCCGCTTCCCGCCCCGGCGCGCCGTCGACCATGGAGTCGAACGGTTTCACCACCATTCCCTCGCCACCGGCGTCGGTGAGGGTGGTCCACCAGTCGACGGCCGCCGCCTCGCTGTCCGGCGAGGACAGGTCGACGAACACGCGGCCCGTTCCGGCGAACAGTTCCGGGTCGGCCTCGACCAGGCGATCGATCCGCGTGAGATGCCACCGGTGATCGCGGCGCGCGTACACCTCACCGCCGCCCGCCGGACCACCGCCCGCCAGGATCTGGAACGGCGCGAGTCGCAACCCGGCCAGACCGTCCACCGGCCAGCAGTAGCGGCCGTAGGCGGTGGTGAACGCGTGCGCGTCGGCGGCGCGCTCGTCGGTCCGCGCCGCCAGATCCGCGACGTCCATGCCGCGCTCGTTCGCGGCCGCGAGTACCCGCGCGGTCTCGTCGAGTGACCCGCGCGCGGCGGCTCCCACCGCCGCGTACTGACCGCGCAGCAATCCCACGGCTTTGGCCGACCACGGCATGAGTTCGGCGTCCAAAAGCAGCCATTCCGAGTTCGTCTCCTCGAACAGACCCGCCTTCTCCGCCGCGTCGCGGACGCGACTCAGGATCGTCTCGGTGAGCGCGGCGTCATCGAAGAACGGTCGACCCGTCCGCGTGTAGAGCGCGCCGGTGCTGCCGTCCTCGATGCCGAATCGGTCACGGGCCGCACCGGCCGACCGCGTCACGACGACGACGGCGCGCGAGCCCATGTGCTTCTCCTCGCACACCACCTGCCGGACGTCCTGGGTGCGGAAATACGAGAACGCTTCCGTCGGATGTTCGAGGAAACCGTCCAGCGTCGACGTCGCACACGGGGCCATGGTCGGCGGTAGGTAGATCAGCCAGCGCGGATCGATGGCGAAGCGGCTCATGATCTCGAGCGCCGCGCCCGCGTTCTCCTCCCGGACGCCGACCCGGCCGTGGTGGCGGGTTTCGACCACGCGCCTGCCGAGCACGTCCTCGAGATCGAGTACGCCGGGATCGCGGTGGACGACGCCGTCGGGTGTCGCGATCGTCGTGGCCGCCAAGGGCCGCACCGGTTCGTACCAGACCTGTTCGGCGGGCACCGACACCGATTCCCGTTCCGGGTACCGCAGCGCCGAGAGCGTTCCGCCGAACACGACACCGGTGTCGAGACACAGCGTGTTGTTCACCCACCGCAATTCGGTGACCGGGGTATGGCCGTACAAGACCGTGGCACGGCCGCGGTATTCCTCCGCCCACGGGTAACGCACCGGAAGGCCGTATTCGTCGGTCTCACCGGTGGACTCCCCGTACATCGCGAAGGCGCGGACGCGGCCCGACGCGCGGCCGTGATACTCCTGCTTCAACCCGGCGTGCGCGACCACGAGTCTGCCGCCGTCGAGTACGTAGTGGCTGATCAGGCCACGACAGAATTCGCGCGCGGCCTTGCGGAAATCGTCGTCCTCGGACTCCAGTTGCGCGAGGGATTCGGCGAGACCGTGCGCCAACCGTACCTTCTTGCCGTCCAGCGCCCTGACCAGCTTGTTCTCGTGATTACCCGTGACGCACAACGCCGTTCCCGACGCCACCATGCCCATCGCCAACCGCAGCACGCCCGGGGTGTCGGGGCCGCGGTCGACCAGGTCGCCGACGAAGACCACGGTGCGTCCGTCCGGGTGCGCGGCATCGACCGCCCTGCCCTCGGAGTCGCGTGCGATGTCGTACCCGAGTTCGCCGAGCAGGGTCTGCAATTCGGCCAGGCAGCCGTGCACGTCACCGATGACGTCGAACGGCCCGGTGAGATCCCGTTTGTCGTTCCACGACTTCTCGTCGACGATCGTCGCGTCGGCGATGGCGTCGACTCCGCGCAGCACGTGGACCTTCCGGAATCCCTCGCGCTCCAGCCCGCGCAGGCCGCGGCGCAGTTCGCGCTGCTGACGCGCCACCACGTGCGGGCTCAGATGCGACCGCTCGGCGCGCCCGGCATTGCGGTCCACGCACACCGCGTCCGGCACGTCCAGGACGATCGCCACCGGCAGCACATCGTGCGCACGCGCCAGCGCGACGAGTTCCTGGCGCGCCTTCGGCTGCACATTGGTGGCGTCGACCACCGTGCGCAGTCCGCGCCGCAGCCGGACGCCGACGATGTGATGCAGAAGCGCGAAGGCCTCGGGAGTCGCGCTCTGATCGTTCTCGTCGTCGCTCACGATGCCTCGACAGGTATCGGAGGAGACGATGGCCGTGGTACGGAAGTGCTTGTGCGCGAACGTCGATTTACCGGAACCGGTCGAGCCGACGAGGACGACCAGGGACAGTTCCGGGACGGACAGTTCGGTCATCGGTGACCTCCTTCGGCGTTGTCGGTGTCGGCGCGGCTCGCCGCGGTGAAAACCGCCATCTGCGTGGCGGATCCGAATTCCGGATCGGGAACCCCGATGGCGACGAAGCGCACGGTGTAGCCCGTGCGGGCCGCGACAGTCACCGCCCACTCCTCGAATTCGGCACGGGTCCACTCGAATCGGTGATCGTGATGGCGGAACTCGCCGGCGGCCAGACCGTCGAATCTGACGTTGATCTCCGCGTTCGGCGTCGTGACCAGGATCGTCGCCGGTGCCGCTGTCACGAAGACCGCGTGCTCGAGCGCGCCGAGCCGGGGCGGATCGACGTGTTCGATCACCTCCATGAGCACCGCCGCGTCGTATCCGCGCAGCCTGGCGTCGGTGTAGGTGAGCGACCCCTGGATCAGTGTCAGCCGCCGCGAGACGGCTGCGGGAAGCCGGTCCAGCCGCAGTCGGCGAGCGGCGATATTCAACGCGCGTGTCGACACGTCCACGCCGACGATCTCGGTGAATGTCCTGTCCGCGAGCAGTTCTCGCAGCAGCGAGCCCTCGCCGCAGCCGAGATCGAGCACCCGGGTGGCGCCGGCGGCGCGCAACGCCTCCAGAACCGCGGTCCTGCGGGCGACGGCCAGTGAGGGGGCGGGTACCTCCGGCGTCCGGTTGTCGGTGCCCGCCCCGGTATCTCCGGCGGCGCCGGTCGGGTCGACGCCGCTGCCCACATCGTCGGTCTCGGATCGCGCCTCTGGGCCTGCCCGGCCGACGGTGCCGAGCCCATCGACGTGGTCGACCGTCTCGACCTCGTCCACGGCGTCCACACTTTCCGGCTCCACCTCATCGATTTCGGCGAGCCGGGCCAATGCGGTCCTGACCAGGGAGTGGCGGCGGGCCAGGTAGCGGCGGGTGATCCAGGTGCGTTCGGGATGGTCGCCGAGCCAGCTCGCGCCCGCGCGGATCAGTTTGTCGACCTCGTCGGCGGCCACCCAGTAGTGTTTCGCGCCGTCGAGCACCGGCAGCAGAACGTAGAGGTGCGACAGCGCGTCGGCGAGGCGCATCGTGCCCGTGAGTTCCAGTCGCAGGTAATGCGAGTCGCCCCAGTCGGGGAAGGCCGGGTCGAGGGGGAGCGGGGTCGCGTGGACGGTCCAGCCCAGCGGTGTGAACACCCGATGGGCGATCTCCGCGCCGCCCTTGCACGGCACGGACGGCAGTTCCAGCCGCAACGGCAGCGCGGTGCGCGCCAGTTCCTCGCGATGTTCGCAACGGCCGCGCAGCGCCGTGCGGAAGACCTGGCCGACCGCGACCGAAAGCAGTGACGACGCCGCGTACGGGCGGTCGTTCACATACTGGCCGAGACTGAAATCCGGTGTGTTGCGCTCACGCCCGCGCACCAACCTGATCGGGTCGACCTCGAGGACGAGCGCCGCGGTGCACCGGGACGCGGTCGCCTCCGGATAGAGCACGTGCGCGGTGCCGTAGGACTGCTCGAACGCCTGCACCCGGTCGGGGTTCTTGTGCAGCAGGAACCCCAGATCGGTCGCGGGCCACGCCGCGTCCTCCGGTCGGGTACAGGTGATCGTCAAGAGCATCCTGCGATGTTCGCCGTTACGCGACCTCTGCGGCAAGCCGATTTCAACAGGTGGGCTCGCGAGGATCGAGTTCTCGCACGAGGCGACCGGATAGCGCGGTACGCCCCCGTATCTACGCGCTCAACACGCGGGGTCGGGCCAGCGCCACTGCGAGACCACCGGGATGTCCGCGCCGTGTTCGCGAGTCCACGCCCTGGCCTTCCAGCGCGCGTCGACCATTTCCTGGCGCAGTCCCGCTGCCTTCTCCCGCAGGCCGGGAACGCGATCGACGACATCCATTACCAGGTGGTAGCGGTCCAGATCGTTGAGCATCACCATGTCGAAAGGCGTTGTGGTCGTGCCCTTTTCCTTGTATCCGCGCACGTGCATCTCGGAGTGGTTGGTACGGCGGTAGGTGAGCCGGTGGATCAGCCACGGGTACCCGTGGAACGCGAAGATCACCGGGCGGTTCGTGGTGAAGAGCGTGTCGAATTCACTGTCGGGCAGACCGTGCGGATGTTCGTCGGCGGGCAGCAGCCGCATCAGATCGACCACATTGACCACGCGAACGCGCAGATCTGGCAGGCGATCCCGCAGGATCGCGGCAGCGGCGAGAGTTTCCAGCGTCGGCACGTCACCCGCGCAGGCGAGCACGACATCGGGGCTGGTGCCGAGGTCGTCGTTGTTACCCGCCCACTCCCAGATCCCGGCTCCGCGCGCGCAGTGCGCCGCCGCGTCCTGGACGCCGAGCCAATCCGGTTGCGGCTGTTTTCCGGCGACCACCACGTTGACGTAGTGGCGTGACCGCAGGCAGTGGTCGTAGGTCGACAGCAGCGTATTGGCGTCCGGCGGCAGGTACACGCGCACGATCTCGGGTTTCTTGTTCAACACCACGTCGAGGAAACCCGGGTCCTGATGGGTGAAGCCGTTGTGATCCTGGCGCCACACGTGCGACGAGAGCAGGTAGTTCAGGCTCGGCACCGGGCGTCGCCAGGGCACCGCCGCGCTGGCGTCGAGCCATTTGGCGTGCTGATTGAACATGGCGTCGACGATGTGGATGAACGCCTCGTAGCAGGTGAAGACCCCGTGCCTGCCGGTGAGCAGATATCCCTCGAGCAATCCCTGGCACATGTGCTCGGAGAGCACTTCGATGACCCGGCCTCGACGGTCGAGTTTCGCGTCGTTCGGGTCGATCTCGACCTGCCAGTCGCGGCCGGTGACCTCGAGGATGTCCTGGAGGCGGTTGCTCGCCAGTTCGTCGGGCGCGAAAGTCAGGAAGTTGTCGGGGTTGTCGCGTGTGACGTCGCGCAGCCAGGAGCCGAGCACCCGGGTCGCCTCGTGGTCGGCCGCTCCGGGCGCGTCGATCTCGACGCCGTAGTCGCGCCAGTCCGGCAGCCGCAGATCGCGGACCAGCGTGCCGCCGTTGGCGACCGGGTTGGCGCTCATCCGGCGCGCGCCGACGGGGACGAGGTCGAGCAGTTCACCGACCGGTCGGCCGTTCTCGTCGAAGAGTTCCTCGGGCCGATAGGACCGCAACCACTGTTCGAGCACCTCACGGTGGGCGTCATCGGTCCGGGCGGCGGGCAGCGGAACCTGGTGGGCGCGGAAGGTGCCCTCCACCGGCTCGCCGTCCACGACGGGGGGACAGGTCCAACCCTTCGGCGTGCGCAGCACGATCATCGGCCAGTACGCTCGCTCGTCGGGATTCGCTCGCGCGGCGGCCTTGATCCTCTCGATCCGATCCAGACAGCTGTCCATCGCGCTCGCCATGTCCTGGTGGACTCGGGCGGGATCATCGCCGGCCACGATGATCGGGTCGTATCCGTATCCGCGCATGAGCGTGAGCAGTTCGGATTCGGGGATGCGTGCGAGCAGGGTCGGATTGGCGATCTTGTACTGGTTCAGCGCCAGGATCGGCACCACCGCGCCGTCGCGCCCCGGGCTGATGAATTTGGCGGCATGCCAGCTGCCCGCGAGCGGACCGGTTTCCGCCTCGCCGTCGCCGATCACGCAGAAGACGGTCAGATCCGGATTGTCCAGTGCCGCACCGAACGCGTGCAGTAGCGAGTACCCCAGTTCGCCACCTTCGTGGAAGGAGCCGGGAGTCTCCGGCGCGCAGTGGCTCGGTACCCCGCCGGGGAACGAGAACTGGGCGAACAGCGCGCCCATTCCGACGGCATCGCGTGAGATATGGCCGTAGAGGTCGGAATAGGTTCCCTCCAGCCACGCGCACGCGTTGGGGCCGGGGCCGCCGTGACCCGGTCCGGCGACGAAGACCGCGTTCAGCCCGCGCTGTCGGATCGCCCGATTGGCGTGTACCCAGACCAGATTCAAACCGGGCACGGTGCCGAAATGTCCGAGCAACCGCGGTTTGATGTGCTCGGGCCGCAGCGGTTCACGCAGCAACGGATTCTTCATCAGATAGATCTGGCCGACCGCCAGGTAGTTCGCGGCACGCCACCACGCGTCCGTGGACGCGAGTTCGGCCCGGTCCAGCGGGCCCGGGATATCGCCCAGTACATAGGGGCGCGGTGGGATGGTCCGTCCGCCACCGTTGTCGACATTGTCGGCCGAGGTGTCTTTCCCGGCGTCGGTCACTCGGGTCATCTACGGACTCTCCTCACTGCGGACGTCGTCGGCGAGACTCGCCGTCGACGGTCGGACGTCGTGCCGATCGCGAACTCCGATGGTCAGAGCGACGACACCGGATGGAGATTCACGGCAACTCTACCGAGCCGGGCGAGGTCGGGCAGCGTGGCGAATCGGTGAGGGCGGATGGGCGCGGCGTGGCCCCGTGGCCTAAGGTCCGCCGCATGCGAAAACTCGGCAGGATCATCGGAGTCGGCGTCGTCGCCGCGGCCGCGGTCGCGCTCACCGCGTGCGGGTCGGACGACGAAACGGGTGCGGCGGCGACCTCGGCCACGACCTCGGCGCGCGGCTCCTCGACCGCCGCCGCGGCAGCCACGACCTTCGGCCGCGAATGCACCGCCGACGATGTGAAGGTGGAGGGCGGCTACGGCGAGAATCCGAAGATCACGCTCCCCGACAACTGTGATCCGCCCAAGCAGCTCATCGTGAAGGATCTCGTCGCGGGCAGCGGTCCCGGCGCCGCCACCGGCCAGCAGCTCACCATGAACTACTCGCTGATCACCTGGTCGGACAAGAAGAAGCTGGACAGCTCGTTCGATCGCGGCAAGCCCTTCCCGTTGACACTCGGCTCCGGACAGGTCATCCCCGGCTGGGAGCAGGGCCTGGAGGGAGTGCAGCAGGGCGCGCGCAGGCTGATGATCATTCCCCCCGAACTCGGCTACGGCAAGGGCGGCAACGGCGTCAAGCCCAACGAGACGCTGGTCTTCGTGACCGACGCGGTCAAGGTCGGGAACTGACTCCTCGCGCCCGCGTGAACCCGGGCGGGTCGGTGGGGTCTGGACCGGCCCGGTCGGTGGCGTCTGGACCGGCCCGGTCGGTGGCGTCTGGACCGGCCCGGTCGGTGGCGTCGCCGTCCATGCCGTGACCGATTGCATGCCCTCGCGACCGGTCAACTACCCTGGTCGGGATGCGTACATCAGGGTGCGCGGACCAGGGACGTCCGCGACCCGGTCAGCACGTGGCGTCGCTCCGCCCTTCATTCCGGATACCGGGGTGCACGGTGGGGACGGGGCGCAGGTACCGCCGTCGTTGACCAGCATGACGACAAGCACGAACACCGAACCGAACAACGAACAAGGAGCATGTCCGTGAAGAGCACCGTCGAGCAGCTGAGCCCGACCCGGGTCCGGATCAATGTCGAGGTGCCCTTCGAGGAACTGAAGCCGGACTTCGATCGTGCCTACAAGGCTCTCGCCAAGCAGGTCCGTATTCCCGGCTTCCGTCCGGGCAAGGCCCCGGCCAAGCTCCTCGAGGCCCGTCTCGGCCGTGGCGCCATTCTGGAGCAGGTCGTCAACGACGTCCTGCCCGGCCGCTACAGCGAGGCCGTCACCACCTCCGAGATCAAGGTCATCGGCCAGCCCGAGATCGAGATCACCAAGATCGAGGACGGCCAGGAACTCGCCTTCAGCGCCGAGGTCGACGTACGTCCGGAGATCACGCTGCCGTCCTACGACGACATCGAGGTCACCGTCGACGCGTTCACCGTCGAGGATTCCGATATCGATGAGCAGCTCCAGTCGCTGCGTCAGCGTTTCGGCACCCTGACCGGTGTCGAGCGCGCCGTGCAGAACGGCGATTTCATCTCCATCGATCTCTCGGCCACCGTCGACGGCGAGGAAGTGACCGACGCGGCCACCTCCGGCCTGTCGCACGAGGTCGGCTCCGGCCAGCTCATCGAGGGCCTGGACGAGGCCGTCATCGGCCTGTCGGCGGGCGAGTCCGCCGAATTCACCTCGAACCTGGTCGCCGGTGAGCACGCGGGCAAGGAATCGGTCATCAAGGTCACCGTGCAGGGCGTCAAGGAGCGCGAGCTGCCCGAGGCCGATGACGAATTCGCCCAGCTCGCTTCCGAATTCGACACCCTCGACGAGCTGAAGGACGACCTGAAGAGCCGCGTCGAGCGGACCAAGAAGGTCGAGCAGGCGGGCGAGATCCGCGACAAGGTGCTCGAGACCCTGCTCGACAAGGTCGAGGTGCCGCTGCCCGAGGCCGTCGTGCAGGCCGAGATCGACGCGGTCACCCACGACGCCGTGCACGGCTTCGACCACGACGAGGCCCGCCTCGCCGAGGCGCTCGAGGCCCAGGGCAGCAGCCGCGAGGAGTTCGACAAGGACACCAAGGAAGCGGCCGAGAAGTCGGTCAAGACCCAGCTGCTGCTCGACGCCATCGCCGAGGCCGAGGACACCCAGGTCGGCCAGGAAGAGCTGACCGAGCGGATCCTGTTCCAGTCGCAGCGCTACGGCCTGTCGCCCGAGCAGTTCATCCAGCAGGTCCAGCAGGCGGGCCAGCTCGGCGCGATCTTCGCCGACGTCCGTCGCGGTAAGGCGCTGGCCGGTGTCGTCGGCCAGGTCAAGGTCACCGACTCCGAGGGCAACGCGGTCGACACCGCCGAGATGTTCGGCGCGCCCGACGATTCCGACGACATCATCGACGCCGTGACTTCCTCGGACGAAACCGAGACCGAAGCCGTGAAGGCAGAATAATTCGGTCACGCGGGAACGAAACGCGCGGCGCGGTCGAACGCCGACCGGGTCGCGCGCTACGCAGCGAATCGGCCCTTCGGACGCACGGGCGAACCAGCGGGTGTCGACCGTGCTCCCCGCGCGTGCGGGGATGAGCCATTGCGCTGTGAGCGAAGAAGGGCGGTGCCGGGAGTTCGGCGCCGCCCGGCTTCGTTACTGTTTGTGACAGCGAAGGTGATGGCTGTGTGGCAAGTGGACGCTGTGTAGCTTTCAATGACAAGCCGGTGAGAAGAGAAGGCAGGTATCCGTGACAATGAACAAGGCAGGGGTCGTCATGAGTTCCCCCACTGCTGGACTCAACCTCAGTGATTCGGTATACGAGCGCCTGCTGCGTGAGCGGATCATCTTTCTCGGTACCCAGGTCGACGACGACATCGCGAACAAGATCTGCGCGCAGATCCTGCTGCTCTCGGCGGAGGATCCGGTCAAGGACATTTCGCTCTACATCAACTCGCCCGGCGGTTCGGTGACCGCGGGTATGGCCATCTACGACACCATGCAGTTCGCCGAATGCGATATTCGCACCGTCGGTATGGGGCTCGCGGCATCCATGGGGCAGTTCCTGCTCACCGCCGGAACGGCCGGCAAGCGCTATGCGCTGCCGCACGCGCGGATCATGATGCACCAGCCCTCGGCGGGTATCGGTGGTTCGGCCGCCGATATCGCGATCATGGCCGAGCAGTTCGTGCACACCAAGCGTGAGCTGAACGAGTTGCAGGCGCTGCACACCGGCAAATCCGTCGAACAGGTCACCGCCGATGCCGATCGCGACCGCTGGTTCACCGCCGCGCAGGCGTTGGAGTACGGCTTCATCGACCACGTGGTCAGCCACGCGAATCAGGCGAACGGCGTCGGCAACTAGCCGGTCCCTCCCGAGCGACAACCCAGCGGGCAGTCGCCGACGGACTGTGCAAACCCGTTCACCCACATAGACTTTGGAGACGAAGATGGCCAATTCGATCGACCCACGCGCCGGCGTTTCCGGCATGGCCCCGCAGGGCCCGCATTCGCGGTACATCCTGCCGCAGTTCACCGAGCAGACCACCTACGGTGTGAAGACCTCGGACCCGTACAACAAGCTGTTCGAGGAGCGCATCATCTTCCTCGGCGCGCAGGTCGACGATGTCTCGGCCAACGACATCATGGCGCAGCTGCTGGTGCTGGAGTCGCAGGATCCCGATCGCGACATCACCATGTACATCAACTCGCCCGGTGGTTCGTTCACCGCGCTGATGGCGATCTACGACACCATGCAGTACGTCCGCGCCGACGTCGTCACCGTCTGCCTCGGTCAGGCGGCCTCCGCCGCCGCGGTGCTGCTCGCGGCGGGCGCGCCCGGTAAGCGGGCCTGCCTGCCCAACGCCCGCGTGCTGATCCATCAGCCCGCGCTGGAGGGCGGTATCCAGGGTCAGGTGTCGGACCTGGAGATCCAGGCGGCCGAGATCGAGCGCATGCGTAGGCTCATGGAGACCACGCTGGCCAATCACACCGGCAAGGACGCGGACACCATCCGCAAGGACACCGACCGCGACAAGATCCTGACGGCAGAGGATGCCAAGGAATACGGGATCGTCGATCAGGTGTTCGGTTACCGCAAGCTGAGCGCGCAGAAATAGCCCGCGAAAGTTCCCGCGGGGTGGGAATCGTCTCGCCCGATGAGCGGGAGTGCTCGTAAGTTGCTATGTTGCAGGTAAATCCGGCCGGGCAAGACGCCAGGTGGCAGACTGTTCGGCCGGTCCGCTTCGAGAGAAACCGACCGATCGGAACGACTCCGATGGGAATGGGTCGCGAAGCGGGTGGCCGGACGCCGGATCCGGCCCTTCCACGGTGGAACGTGTTCCAATGCCGTGAGAACTGGCACAACACCGGCGAGAAACATGCTCGAGTTGTCGACCTCCTTCCACCACACCGGGTACGGTCGACCTAGGGACCTTTGCTCCCGGTTGACGGCATCGCTCGACCCGCCCTACACGCTCGAAGTGTTCGTGATTACACCCGAGTTCGGCGGATTGCTGGCAACCTGGACGGACGGTTGCACGCGGACAAGGAAGTAGGGACCCACGAGATGGCGCGCATCGGAGATGGCGGCGATCTGCTCAAGTGCTCGTTCTGTGGAAAGAGCCAGAAGCAGGTCAAGAAGCTCATTGCGGGACCAGGGGTGTACATCTGCGACGAGTGCATCGATCTATGCAACGAGATCATCGAGGAGGAGCTGGCCGAGTCCAGCGAGGTCAAACTCGATGAACTGCCCAAGCCCGCGGAGATCCGGGATTTCCTGGAGAACTACGTCATCGGGCAGGACACCGCCAAGCGCACGCTCGCCGTGGCTGTCTACAACCACTACAAGCGCATCCAGGCGGGTGACAAGGGGCGCGACAGCCGGGGTGAGATCGTCGAGCTGACGAAATCGAACATCCTGATGCTGGGCCCCACCGGCTGCGGTAAGACGTATCTGGCGCAGACCCTGGCGAAGATGCTGAACGTGCCGTTCGCCATCGCGGACGCGACCGCGCTGACCGAGGCGGGCTATGTGGGCGAGGATGTCGAGAACATCCTGCTCAAGCTGATCCAGGCCGCGGACTACGACGTCAAGCGGGCCGAGACCGGCATCATCTACATCGACGAGGTCGACAAGATCGCCCGCAAGAGCGAGAACCCGTCCATCACCCGTGACGTCTCCGGTGAGGGCGTGCAGCAGGCGCTGCTGAAAATCCTCGAGGGCACCCAGGCGAGTGTGCCGCCCCAGGGCGGGCGCAAGCACCCGCACCAGGAGTTCATCCAGATCGACACCACCAACGTGCTGTTCATCGTGGCGGGCGCGTTCGCGGGCCTGGAGAAGATCATCTCCGACCGCATCGGCCACCGCGGTATCGGTTTCGGCGCCGAGGTCAGGTCCAAGGCGGAGATCGACACCACCGATCACTTCTCCGAGGTGATGCCGGAGGATCTGATCAAGTTCGGTCTGATTCCCGAGTTCATCGGTCGCCTGCCCGTCGTCGCCTCGGTGACGAACCTGGACAAGGAATCGCTGGTCAAGATCCTGTCCGAACCGAAGAACGCCCTCGTGAAGCAGTACATCAGGCTTTTCGAGATGGACGGCGTCGAACTCGAGTTCACCCAGGACGCCCTGGAGGCCATCGCCGATCAGGCGATCCTGCGCGGCACCGGCGCTCGCGGCCTGCGCGCCATCATGGAGGAAGTCCTGCTGCCGGTGATGTACGACATCCCCAGCCGTGACGATGTCGCCAAGGTGGTCGTCAACGCCGATACGGTGACCGAGAACGTGCTCCCGACCATCGTGCCTCGTAAGGCGCAGCGCGCTGAGCGTCGCGAGAAGTCGGCCTGATCCTTATTTCTCGACCGAACGGCCCGGATATCCGCACGGATATCCGGGCCGTTCGCGTCGATCGGGGATGTTCGACAGCGAAAGGTGTGCGGCGGCGCCGAACGGGGTACCCCTGATGAGGGTTGAGTAACCAGCCCGGTCCCGGGTGAACGTGATGCCGGGACGAACCACCTTCGCGAGCAACTCTCTCTGTTGCCGCGCGCGACCGGACCGGGGTCCGTATGTCGACCGTCATCACCACCAGAATTTCCGCGACGAGATCGCGACCGTCCGGTCCCGCCGACCGGCTCCATGTTTCGGTGACCACACCCGGCGAGACTGTGACTCTCTGCGCGGTCGCCGGGGAGGTCGACCACTACACCGTGGACGTTTTACGGACCTCGCTGATCGGAGCATTGAACAACGCGGCGCAGATCGTGACCGTCGACCTGTCGCGGGTGAGCTTCTTCGGCATCGCCGGCCTGCGCGTTCTCGTCGAGGCCCGCGCTACGGCGGGGCGCACCGGGCGCCGATTGCGTCTGGTGGTGGGCACGAGCTGCGTCGACCGGCTGCTCGCGGCAGTCGGCGAGGCGGACGCGTTCGACCTGATGCCGGATCTGGCCTGCGCGGTCCTCGATCCGGCGTGATCGTAGTGATCAGACGGTTTCGCTGCTCATGTCGTCCTGGCCCCAGTAGGCGCGCATTCGGGTGATCTTGCCGTCGTCGTCGAATTCCATGACGTCGATCGGGCTCAGGGTGAGGCGCTGATCGCCGAATCTGGTGACGAGCGTGAACAGGAACGCGGCGTGATTTCCGGCGACGCGCAGGGTGTCGGCGTGCAGTTCGGTCTCACGATCGAGCTGGGCGAGGACATCGTAGAACGCGCGGATCGCCGCGTGCCCGCGTTTGGGCTCGGTGCCGATCGGGTCCTCGATGACGGCGTCGGGCGCGTACAACGCGACGATATCCTCGGTCGGGCCCGAGCCGACCAGTTTCACGTACTGCTCGACCACGTCGCGGATCTGTTGTGCCATCGGAACTCCCACTGAATTGGAACCTGTTCTAGTTCCGAGGTTAGCAGTGTCCCGTGTGCGGTGGATCGGATCCCGCCCGAAGGGGGGACCGTCGTCTATCTCTTCGAAATGTCTCGCCGTGGACTGCGTGGCGACCCCGAGGTCGTGCCCCGCGCCGGGATCCTCGTCGATCCCTCCGGCTCTCCGTTGAACCGGTCGTCCAATAGCGAAGTACTCTCGATGATCCTGTCGTTCTCCGAGGTCCAGGCGTTACGCCGGATCGATGATGCCATCGCCGCGATCCTGTCGCGGGCTGCCGTCCCGGCCCTCGTGGGTGGCGTCTATGGTGAGGAATTGGGTGAGTGACAGCTCCATGGCCTGCATTCCTTTCGTCCGATTCGCCCGTAGTCGGCGGACGCTTCATCGATTACGACGGTCTCGACTCGGAAAACTCATCGCAACATTCACCCGGTGTGTCGGCGGGGTGCAGTCGACATGGTGCTGTTTACTCGACCCGGTCAACCAGATGTTCGAGTGACGAGTGAAAGCGGAGGAGACATGGCACTGCCCACAATGACCGCCGAGCAACGCACCGAGGCGTTGGCCAAAGCGGCCGCGGTGCGCAAGGCGCGCTCCGAATTGATCGGTCAGGTGAAAGAGGGCAAGGTTTCGGTCGCGGACCTGCTCAAGAAGTCCGAGTCCGACGATCTGGTCAAGAAGACCAAGGTCGCGGCGGTGATCAAGGCCCTGCCCGGCGTCGGACCGGTCAAAGCGGCCAAGCTGATGGATCAGGCCGAGATTCCGGAGGATCGCCGCATCGGTGGTCTGGGCGCCCGTCAGCGGGCGGCGTTGCTCGAGGCGCTCGAAGCCTGATTTCCGGGTAGCGTCTGCAGATCATGACCGCGGAACGAACGCTCACGTCGGTTGCTTGGTTATGCGTCGAAAACGGCAGATTGCTGGCAGTCCGTACCGAGGGTCGTGACGCCTTCTACCTGCCCGGCGGCAAACCCGAGCCGGGGGAGACCCTGGCGCGAGCGCTCGTCCGCGAGGTCCGCGAGGAACTCGGCGTCGAGATCGATGAACAGCGCATCACGCCCGAGGTGACCATCACGGCTCCCGCCCATGGTCGCCCGGGCACCCTCGTCGAAATGCATTGTTTCCGCGCGCCCGGCCGGGGTGTTCCGGCCCCGGCCGCGGAAATCGCCGAAATGGCGTGGCTCGGGCCGCAGGACGATCATCTGTGCGCTCCGGCCGTGGTACGCACCCTGCGCCACCTCACCTCCAGCGGCGGGTGGCGCTGACCCTCATTCCCCGCGGCGCGGGAAGCGGAGGTCGATCGGATCGGGATCGGCGACCCTGGGGCCGCGCGGCACCACCACCAGCAGGGCTACGCCGAGCGCGAGCAGCGCGGCAGCCGCGATGACGCTCAGGGTGAAACTCACGGCCCCCATCTCGGCGGGTTTGTGGAAGACGTGATAGATCAGGTGCGGCAGTGCCATCACCGTCCATCCGATGCCCGCGACTCTCGCGCTCTCCACCCCGGTGCGGATCAGCGCGTACAGCGATACCGCGCCCAGCGCCAGGAAGAACGCGCCGACATCGGCGGCGAGGTGGTGGTTGTACGGCCCGTCCACCGCGACCCAGTGCATGCCGAAACCGGGGAAACTCGAGTACCACGAGTGCGGTGCGAGGACGGCCCACAATCCGATCACGATCCCCTGGAATGCCAACACGCCCAGGATGATTCGTACGGCCAGCCAACGCCCGCGATTCTGTTCGAAGCGCATGCGCACGCGTATGCCCCCCGATTTGCCCTCCAGCGAGATCCGCATCGGTCGCTCCATTCGTCGGCACCGGGTGGATCGGTGCGTTCACCGTATTCCGACAGCGCTCCGCGGGCAACGACCGGCGGTATTTCCCCAGGTCAGACACTCTGCACGGCGGCGGTTCCCGGTATCACCAGACGGTCGGAGCCGCTGTAGACGTTCATGGTGTCGCCTCGGAGGAATCCAACCAGGGTCAGTCCGGATTCGACCGCGAGATCGACCGCGAGCGAACTCGGTGCCGATACCGCGCCGAGCGTGGGAATTCCCGCCATGACCGCCTTCTGGACCAGTTCGAACGAGGCACGTCCGCTGACGATGAGCACGAGATCGTGTGCGGGGATCCGGTTTTCGCGCAGCGCCCATCCGATCACCTTGTCGACGGCGTTATGCCTGCCGATATCCTCGCGCACCGCCAGCGCCTCGCCGCCCACGGTGAAGAGTCCGGCGGCGTGTAGTCCGCCGGTGGCGTCGAAGACCGACTGGCGGGCGCGCAGACTCTCCGGCATACCCGCCAGCACCGTGGTGTCGACAGCGCTGCCGTGTGCGCGGATCGGATATCTGGTGTGTGAGCGGACCTCATCGAGCGCGGTCTTGCCGCAGACACCGCAGGCCCCAGTAGTGAGGAAATTGCGTGACCGCACCGTGGCGGGCCCGCGCAGTTCGACATCGAGGACGTTGTAGGTGTTGTGGCCGTCCGCGTCCGTGCCCGCGCAGTAGCGCGCGCTCACGACGTCGTCCATCGAGCCGATGATGTTCTCGCTCAACAGGAAACCGTGCACCAGGTCGATATCCGCGCCGGGTGTGCGCATGGTGACCGTCAGCGATTGTCCGGCGATGCGGATCTCGAGCGGTTCCTCCACGGCGAGGGTGTCGGGCCTGCGCACTTCACCGTTCGGTGAGATCCGCAGCGTCGGACGGCGCGCGGTCACCCTGCTCATGACCGCGCCTCCACGTGCACATGGGGTTCGAGCCGGATCGTCACGGCCTTGGATACCGGCGTATTCGACCGTGCCGCAACATGATCCAGTGGAACCAGCGGATTCGCCTCGGGGTAGTAGGCGGCGGCGTTGCCGCGCGGTGTCGGATAACCGACGATGCGGAAACCCTCTACCCGGCGTTCGACGCCGTCGGTCCATTCCGAGATCAGATCTACCAGATCGCCTTCGGTATAACCCATTTCGGCGATATCGTCGACATCGACCAGGACCACGCGGCGACCACCGTGCACGCCGCGATAGCGATCGTCGAGGCCGTAGATGGTGGTGTTGTACTGGTCGTGGCTGCGCATGGTCTGAAGGATCAACCGTCCCGGCGGTACCGGCACCCAGCTCAACTCGTTGATCCCGAAATTCGCTCTGCCCGTGCCGGTCCGGAATTCGCGGGAATCACGCGGGGGATGCGGCAGTACGAAACCGTTGCGGTCGCGCACGCGCCTGTTGTAGTCGTCGCAGCCGGGTACCACCCGTGCGATGGCATCGCGGATCTCGTCGTAGTCGTCGCGGTATCGGGCCCACGGGACCGGATGATCCGGGCCGAGCAACGCCAGCGCGAGATCGCACACGATGGCGACTTCACTGCGCAACTGATCGCTGACCGGATCGAGCCTGCCGGTGGACAGATGCACCATCGACATCGAATCCTCCACCGACACCTGCTGTCTCACCCCCGCGCGCACATCCTTGTCGGTGCGTCCCAGTGTCGGCAGGATGAGCGCGGTCCGACCGTGCACCAGGTGGCTGCGGTTGAGTTTGGTCGAGACCTGCACGGTGAGTTCGCAGCCGCGCAACGCCGCCTCGGTCACCTCGGTATCGGGGGTGGCGGAGACGAAATTGCCGCCCATGCCGACGAATACCGAAGCCTTGCCCGCACGCATGGCGCGGATACCGTCGACGGTGTCGTAACCGTGCGCGCGCGGGCTGGTGATGCCGAATTCGCGGTCGAGCGCGTCGAGGAAACTGTCCGGCATCCGTTCCCAGATACCCATGGTGCGATCGCCCTGCACATTGGAATGCCCACGCACCGGGCAGACGCCCGCGCCCGGCCTGCCGATCATGCCGCGCAGTAGGAGTAGGTTGGTGGCCTCCTCGATGGTGGCAACACCGTGGTGCTGCTGGGTCAGGCCCATCGCCCAGCAGATGATGATGTTCTTCGACGCGGCGAACAGTCGCGCCGTGCGTTCGATATCGGCCAGGGGCAGGCCGGTCGCGGCCACCACGGTGTCCAGATCGACCGCGCGCGACTGCTTCTCGTACTCGTCGAATCCGGCGCAGTGCTCGTCCACGAAGGCGCGGTCGACGACGGTGCCCGGCGCGCGATCCTCGGCTTCGAACAGCAGGCGGCCGATCCCGCGGAACAGCGCCATGTCACCGCCGAGCCGGATCTGTAGGAAATCGTCGGCGATGGGGACACCGGAGGTGACGCCCCGGACGGTCTGCGGATCGCGGAACCCGAGCAGTCCGGTTTCCGGCAGCGGGTTCACCGCGACGATCTTCGCGCCCGAGGCCTTGGCGCTCGCGAGGGCGCTGAGCATGCGCGGATGGTTCGTGCCCGGATTCTGACCGGCGACGATGATCAGATCCGCGGCGTCGAAATCATCGATCGTCACCGAACCCTTGCCGATGCCTATCGAACCGACCAGGGCCGTGCCCGAGGATTCGTGGCACATGTTGGAGCAGTCGGGCAGATTGTTGGTGCCGTAGCTGCGGACGAGCAGTTGGTAGAGGAAGGCCGTCTCGTTCGCGGTACGTCCCGAGGTGTAGAACAGGGCGCGGTCGGGCGAATCGAGCCCGCGCAGGACGTCGGCGATCAGGCGGTAGGCGTCGTCCCAGTCGATCGGTGTGTAGTGGGTGTCACCCGGACGCAGCACCATCGGGTGGGTGAGCCGTCCCTGTTGTCCGAGCCAGTACCCGGATTTGCGCGACAGCTCCTCGACCGAATGCCGCGCGAAGAATTCCGGGGTGACGGTGCGTAGCGTCGCTTCCTCCGCCACGGCCTTCGCGCCGTTCTCGCAGAATTCGGCGGGACGACGATGCCCGGTGGGTTCCGGCCACGCGCAGCCGGGGCAGTCGAAACCGTGCACCTGATTGACCCGGGCCAACGTCCGCGCGGTCCGCACGACACCCATCTCCTGTACCGCGCGTTTCAATGAGACGGCTACCGCCGTGACGCCCGCGGCCTGTGTCTTCGGCGGAGTGACGGTCAGCGCGGATTCATCGATATCCTCGGTCGGCCCGTGTCGGTGCATAGTCCCATCGTCCTCTCCATACCCGCTGTGCCGCCGCGGGCATCGGTGTTCGCCTCGGCATCGTAGAACCCGGCGACCCGCTCGGACGGGTGGTGTCGGACACGTATGCCACCGGGGGCGGGTTCGTTCACTTCAGCAGTCGTACCCGCTGGTCGTCGGCGCGGTAGGTCAGGATCTTCTCGCCGATGCGGATACTCCAGCCGGGGGCGAGTTCGGTCGTCGCGGTTCCGATGCGGGTCCATGTCTCGGCCCCGGGGGCGGCGATGAAGGTGCCCGCCGGTGTCCCGGCGTCGCGCACGAAGACCTTGCCGCGATCGAGCGTGACGTAGGCGTGGATGCGCGAGACGTGCCGGTCGCGGGGGACGGCCAGCGGCGAGGCGACGGCATTGCGTACCGAGTCGTCGGACATGGGGCTGCGCCCGATCACGTACGGCCGGTCCAGCGGATAGGCCGTGTCGTCGTAGACCAGCGCGCCCACCGAGGCCCCGGTGCCCGGCCGCGCGGGGCGGGTCATCGAATCGTCGGGTGGTACGTCGTGTCCGGTGTGCGGTGTCGCGGCCGAATGGTGTGTGCCCGACCAGCCGCCCGGCATGGCCTGCGTGCCGATGTCCTCGGGGGCGGGCCGCGCGGGGGTTTTCGGTGCGGCGGAGACTTCGCCGACGCGGCGAGGTCGTACAGGCTCCGCGGTCGAATTCGTCCCTGTCCGGGCGGGTTCGGCGGTGGGTGAAGGGTGGTTCGCGGCCGATGTGTGATGGGCCCGGGTGCGTTCGCCCGTGCGTGCGGTGCGATCCGCGCCGGGGGTGTCGTCCACGGTGTCGAAACCCGCGGGTGCGGTGCCTGCCGGTTCCTCGGTGCGCCGTCCCGGCATCGGTTGCGCCGCTTCGTGCCCCGGTTCGCCCGTATCCGACGCGGGCCCGGTGGGTTGGTTCGCGCGGCGCAGGCCGACGCGTAATTCGAAGCCGCCGCCGGGGACAACGCCCGCGCGCAGATCCGTGCGCGCGAGCGCCGATGGCGGGCCGTCGGCGTCGATGCCGACGGTGATGCGGCGCACCGGTTCGCGCACGATTTCGTCAACCCAGGTGAACGCGCGCGCCCCCGAGATCCTTCGCACCCCCTCGGCCCCGTGGATCTCGGCGATCACCGGACCGCGGAGCAGGATCACGGTGCCGTCGGAGGTGGGTGCGACGACGCCGAAAGGCGGCGGCTCCGAGCCGCTGCCGAATACCACCGCGGCCAGTCGCTGGGCGATAGCCGCACCGGGATGTTCCGCGTCGGAGACGGCTTCGATCGCCCCGAGAATCCGATCGGTGGACGCCGTTTCACCCGCGAGGTAGACGACGACCGAGCCGAAACGAGCGATCAGGCCGTCACCCGGCGCGATACCGACGGTCGACGGGTTCTTGCGCACCCGTGCCTCCTTCCCGCGCACTTGTCGCGTCCAGCATAGTGGCGGGGGTTCGAACCCATCCGGGCTTGCGGATCCGGTGGCCGGGGGAACGGCGCGGCGAGCACGAGGTTTGGGCGACGCGCCGGTGGGGCAATAACCACTGCGACATGGAGCGACACGACACCGGCCCCGGCGACATTCCGAACAACGTTCGTGTCAAACGGCGTTCGTTCGGGCGTAGGCTTCGGCCCATGGCGAAGTGGACCGACCCGATCGAGACCCCCGAAGCCGTCGTCGTCACCGGATGGCCGAACCTATGCCGGTCAGCCGCGTGAGGCCCGCGCCGGTCAGCCGCAGAGCCCGGCCGTCGAAGGCCCCGCTCAGCCGCGAGGTGATCATCGACACCGGGTTGCGCGTCCTGGACGCCGAGGGGCTGGCAGCCCTCACCATGCGGCGGGTGGCCCAGGAGTTGGACACCGGCGCGGCCTCGCTCTACGTCTACGTCGCCAATCGCGACGATCTCATGGCCGCCATGCTGGATCACGTGCTCGGCTCGGTCGCCGAACCCGACGACGGCATCTGGCGCGAGCGGCTGATCGCGGTGATCGAATCGACGGTCGCCGTCATGAGCAGACACGAGGGACTGGCGTTCGTCGCCCTCGCCGCGACCCCCACCGGTGCCAACGCGCTGCGGCTCATCGACCGGATGCGGGGACTGCTGGCCGACGCCGGGGTGGACGAGCGGACCGTCGACTGGGCGGTGGAACTGCTGTATCTGCACATCACCGCGGCCGCCGCCGAACAGAGCGCCGGTCACGCCGCGCGCGCACCGGAATCCGGAACGCGCCGACTCGGGCAGGCCGACCGCGTTCCGGTGACGGCGCCTGTGCGCCGCTCGGGTGACGGTGACACCCGCGCGACATGGGCGGTGCGGGCACTGATCGACGGAATCCTGGCGACACCGGCGCGGTGAAGGGAGAATACTTCCCGCATGCAGATGATTCGACCGGCCACCGAGGCCGATCTGCCCGCCTTGCAGGAGATCGAGCGCGCCGCCGGGCAACCGTTCGCGACGATCGGGATGACGGCGGTCGCCGATGACGATCCGCCCACCCTGGAACGCCTGCGCGAATTCCTCGACGCCGGGCGCGCGTGGGTCTGGGCCGACGACGCCGATCTGCCGATCGGCTACCTCGTCCTGGGCATCGTCGACGGCAACGCCCACATCGAACAGGTCTCGGTCCATCCCGACCACGCGGGAAAGCGCATCGGCAAACAGCTGATCGAATCCGCCGCGCGCTGGGCCAAGGCGCAGGGGATGCGCGCCATCACCCTGACCACCTTCACCGAGGTGCCGTGGAACGGCCCGTACTACGAGCGCCTGGGCTTCCACTACATCCCGGTGTCGGCCGAAGCGCCCGAGATGCGGGCGGTCAGGGCCGCCGAGGCCGAACACGGGCTGGAACGCTGGCCTCGCACCGCGATGCTCGCCGAATTGACCAACTGGAGCTGATCACCCGGATTGCGCGGCGAAGGCCGCCTCGGCCGCCGCCAGTGCCGCGTCCCTGTCGCTCGCGATCAGACCGATGCGGGTGCGGCGGTCGAGTAGATCGGCGATGTCGAGCGCACCCTCGTGGCTGATGCCGAACGCGAATTCGGCTGCGCTGACATCGATTCCGGGGGCGACGGGCTCGCCGAGCGCCGGATTGTCGGCGACCGCTGCCAGAACGGTCGTCGCCTCGCTGCCGTAGCGCTCGATCAGCGTGGGCGGGGCGTCGACGCGGTCGCGCGCCGATCCGGCGACCGCGCCGACCAGGGGCAGACGTGCCGTTCGGCACGGCTCGGCGATCAGCCCCGCCGCGTCGACGGCCGCGTCCACGACGTCCTCGGCCATCCTGCGGTAGGTGGTGAGTTTGCCGCCGACGATCGTGATCACCCCGGCGGGCGAGGTCAGCACCGCGTGTTCGCGGGAGATATCGGAGGTACTGCCGTCGCCGGTCTTCAGCAGTGGCCGCAGGCCCGCGTAACTGCCGCGAATGTCGGCTCGGCGCAACGGCTCTCGCAATACGGTGTTGACGGTGTCGAGCAGGAAATCGATCTCGGACTCGGTCGGGCGCGGCTCGTCGGGGACCGGGCCCGGCGCGTCCTCGTCGGTCAGGCCGAGGTACACCCGGCCGTGCGCCGCGGGGAAGGCGAAGACGAAACGGCTGGTACTTCCCGGCACCGGCACCGTGAGCGACGCGGAGAGACCGCCGAACGCGGCGGCGTCGAAAACCAGGTGGGTGCCGCGCGAAGGCCGCAATTCGATACTCGGATCGACCTGGTCGGCCCATACACCGGTGGCGTTCACCACCGCGCGGGCCCGGACCAGCAGGGTTTCGCCGGTGAGCGTGTCGCGCAGGGTGGCCGAATCGCCTTTCACGTCGACGGCTTCGACGCGGGTGAGCACCGTCGCGCCCCGGCTCGCCGCGGTGCGGGCCAGCGCGACCACGAGTCTGGCGTCGTCCACGAGCTGGCCGTCCCACGCCTGGAGACCGCCGCGCAGACCGGCGCGGCGCACGGTGGGGGCCAGTCGCAAGGTCTCGGCGGCGGCGACCCGGCGTGATCTCGGCAGGACCGCCGCCGGGGTGCCCGCGCCGCGGCGCAGGACGTCGCCCGCGAGGAAGCCGGTCCGGATCAGGGCCTGGCTCGCGCGTCCGAGGCCGGGCAGCAGCGGCACGATCTGGGGCAGCGGTCGCACCAGATGCGGTGCGGTGGAACCGATCAGGATCGCCCGCTCCACCGCGCTCTCGTGCGCGATACCGACGTGACCGCCCGCGAGGTAGCGCAATCCGCCGTGCACGAGTTTGGAACTCCAGCGACTCGTGCCGAACGCGAGATCGTGCCGCTCGACCAGTACCGTCCGCAGTCCGCGCGCGGCCGCGTCGAGCGCCGCGCCCACGCCGGTGACACCGCCGCCGATGACGAGGAGATCGATGTCGGCGTCGTCGCCGAGTTCCCGCAGCTCGCGGGCCCGCCGATCGGCATTCAGCGCGGAATTCCCCGGGGCGGAATTCCCCCGGGCGGAATCCCCCTGGGCCCGAGCCTTTTCGGTCGTCGGCTTCGCGGTCATCGCCATTCCCTTCCGGTGCCGGTCGTCGGTGGTGTCGCCGTCATCGACGGCGGGTGGTTTCCGGGCGTAGATAGCCTTCGATCGCGTGGCCCAGTTCGGCGTCGAGTTCGGGTCCCGGCAGCAGCGCCGCGACGGTCGCGGCCGATTGGACCGCGGACTGGGTGACCAGCAACAGCATGGTGGCCAGCCGGGTCGGATCACCCGCACGGATGGAGCCGTCGGACTGTCCTTCGCCGATCACCGAGGCGAACAATTCGACGAGGGTGCGCTGATTGCGTCCGAGCCGCCCGAACACGTAGGTGAGCATCAGATCGGTATCGGTGCGGAAGATCTTGCCGAACAGCGGATTCGACCGAATCGTCGCCGCGCCCGCGACGATGCCGCGCACCAGCCGGGCGCGGGCCGTTCCGCCCGCGGGCATGGTCTCGGCGATGATCGCGCGCAGCTCACGGACCAGGAGTTCGGCCACCAGCGAACCGGTATCGGGCCACCGCCGATAGACGGTGGGCCTGCTCACCCCGGCGCGCCGGGCCACCTCGGTCAGCGTGGTCCTGCGGACGCCGAACTCCTCGACGCAGGCGCGCGCCGCGTCGAATATCGCGAGATCGACGGCGGAGAGCGGGGTTTCGTTCTCGGCCGCGTCGGGGGTTGGCATGTTCACCGCCGGATATCGGCGGCACCTCGGTGCCGCGTGTACGTGTCGAATCATTACTACTTGACGTTCTATGTCAAACTGTAACGCATGGTCGAGACGAAGCGCACCGGCGCGGATTCGGTTCCCGTGGCAAACCAGGGTGCGGCGCCGCCGTCAGCGAGTATGGTGTGGGACGCCTGGGGAATTCAGGCCGGACATCAGCCACTTCCGGCGCAGATCCGCGACCTGCTCTCGCAGGTTTTCGGGGTGTCCGGCGACCCGGTGGCGCGCCGCGATGAGGGCGACGTGCCGCTCCGCGAGTCGGTGCTCACACCGGCACAACGAGACGGGCTGGTCGCGGTGGTCGGTGCGGGCAATGTGTCGACCGATCACCGCGACCGCCTCTTGCACGCGGGCGGTAAGAGCACTCCCGACCTGCTGCGACGCCGCGCCGACGGCCCCCAGGACGCTCCCGACGCCATCGTCGCGCCCGCCGATCACGAGCAGGTGGTCGAGGTGCTCGCCTCGTGTGCCGAACACGCCGTCGCGGTGGTGCCCTTCGGCGGCGGGACCAGCGTGGTGGGTGGCGTCGACCCGGTGCGCGGCCGTTTCGACACCGTGATCGCACTCGACCTACGACGTCTCGACACGATCTCCCACGTCGATCCCGTCAGTGGCACCGCGACACTCGGAGCCGGGCTCACCGGCCCGCGAACGGAGGAATTGCTCGCCGCGCAAGGGCTTTCGCTCGGGCATTTCCCACAGAGTTTCGAATTCGCCACCATCGGCGGCTTCGCGGCCACCCGCTCGTCCGGGCAGGCGTCGGCGGGGTACGGCCGCTTCGACGACATGGTGCAGCGGCTGACGGTCGCCACGCCGAGCGGCACCCTGGTACTGGGCCGAGCGCCCGCCTCCGCCGCGGGCCCCGACCTCCGGGAACTGTTCCTCGGTTCCGAAGGGGTCCTCGGCGTCATCACCGAGGTCACCGTGCGGGTGCGTCCCCGACCCGAGACCGTCGGATATCAGGCCTGGTCGTTCCCGGATTTCGCGACCGGGGCCGCCGCTCTGCGCACGGTGGTGCAGGCGGGCGCGGCGCCGACGGTACTTCGCCTGTCCGACGAGGCCGAGACCGGCCTGAACCTGGCCCGATCCGGCGATATCGGCGGCAACGCGGTATCGGGGTGTCTGGCCGTCACCACCTACGAGGGCACCGCCGCGCACGTGGCGGCGCGGCAGGCCGAGGCCGAAGCGCTGCTGAGCGCGGCGGGTGGCACCGCACTCGGAGAGACCCCGGCGCGGCAGTGGGAGCACGGTCGCTTCGCCGCCCCCTACACGCGCGACGCGCTGCTGGACCTCGCGGTGCTGTGCGAGACGCTGGAGACCGCGACCACGTGGTCCAACCTCGCCGCCCTCAAGGCGAAAGTGACGGCGGCACTGACGGATTCGCTGACCGCGCAGGGCACGCCGCCGCTGGTGATGTGCCATATCTCGCATACCTACCCGACCGGCGCCTCGCTGTACTTCACGATCGTCGCCGCGCAGACCGACGATCCGATCGCGCAGTGGGCCATCGCCAAGCGGGCGGTCGGCGACGCGATCGTCGCGGGCGGGGGCACCATCACCCACCACCACGCGGTCGGCACCGATCACCGGCCGTGGATGCCCGACGAGATCGGCGACCTCGGTGTCCGGGTGTTGCGCGCGGTGAAACAGGAATTGGACCCCGCCGGCATCCTCAATCCCGGGAAGCTGATCCGATGACAGAGGTCTATTCGGAGTCGCCACGCGCCCTTCGCCGCGCCCTGGTCGTCACCAATCGGCTCTCCGGACTGGGCAAAGGGCACGACACCGCCACCGCCGCCGTGGCCAGGCTCGCCGAACGCGGCGTCGAGATCACCGAGATCCGTGCCCCGTCGGCCGCCGAATCCGTACGCCTGGTGCGTGATTCGCTGACCGACCCGGCCGGACGCCCGGACGCGGTGATCTGTGTCGGCGGTGACGGACTGGTCTGTGTGATCCTGGAGGCCATCGCCGAGACCGGGGTCCCGCTCGGCCTGATACCGAGCGGCACCGGCAACGATCTGGCCCGTGCGCTCGGGGTGCCGACCGATGATCCGGTGGCCGCGGCGGATCTGGTGCTCGCGGGCCGGACCAGGGTGGTCGACCTGGGACGTATCGAGTCGACGGGTATCGCGCCGATGTGGTTCGCCACCGTCACCGGCACCGGATTCGATGCCCGAGTCACGTTGCGCGCCAACGAGATGCGCTGGCCGAAGGGGCCGTCGCGCTACAGTTTCGCCGCTCTCGCCGAACTCGCGGGCGGACTCGCGGTGCCGTATCGGATCGAGCTGTCCGGTGTCGCGCCGGGGGCGCTGGACAATCCGGCGGGCGACACCGTCCTCGAGACCGAGGCCGTCATGGTCGCGGTCGGCAACTCCAGGACCTACGGCGGCGGCATGCTGATCTGCCCGGACGCCGAGATGGACGACGGGCTGCTCGACCTGACCGTGGTCGGCAAGGTGTCGCGGCTGGAAATGCTCAAACTGCTGCCCGCGCTGTCGGCGGGTAAGCGGATCGACCACCCGGCCACCAAGCGCTACCGGGTCGAGCAGGTCACGCTGTCCGCGCCGTCGGCCCCCGCGACCGCCGACGGTGAACCGGCGGGCATGCTGCCCGCGACGCTGCGCGCGGTTCCCGGCGCGCTCACCGTCCTGGTCCGGTGAGCGCGGATCGGCTCATCCGCCGAAAGTGATGCGCCGGATGGCGTTCACGGCCGACCGGTCGACGACCACCACCGATGCGGACCGCACCGCGTCCGGGTCCATGGCCGTCACGGAATCGATCAGACGCTGCCAGCGACGCACGTGCAGGCGGAAGGACACCCCGTTCACCCTCCGCCCGCGTGCGTGCTGACCGGCCATGGCGTCGAGCGGCGGCACGTCGACCATCACCAGGTGCAGTTCGCGCTCGAACCCGACAGTCCAGCGACGGATCATCGCGCGCGCCCAGCCGAAGGTGGCGCAGTCGTGGATCACCACGGGGCCCGGCGCGTCCCGCAAGGCGGCCCTGATGCCCGCGTAGTGCGCGACGTGTACGACGGGTCGCCACAGCGGGTAGGGCAGCCAGCCGAGTTTGCGCCGCCAGCGATTTCGCGCGTGATGCGAATCCAGGACGAGTACGCCGCCCGGCCCGTGCGGCGCCGCCTCGGCCTCGGCGGTGGCCCCGAAGAACAGGCGCAGCGCCGTACTCTTGCCCGCCCCCGGCACACCCGCGAAGACCAGCGCGGCGGCGTTCGGGTAGCGCAGTTCCTCGACCGGATCGCCACGCAGATCGTGGACCGAATCCGGCGCGAGGATCCGTGCGGGCGCGACCGGCGATCGCGGTTCCGGAGAATAGGCGGGCATGGCGTCAAGCGGGGGGCTCATATTTCCCAGAGTCACCGGTCCCACCCGATTCGGCAACAGGGAAACCCCTGAATTATCGGGATGATTCGGACACGGAGGCCGCGTGCCGAAATCGGCGGGTGCGCGCACGCCCGTCGCGGATTCGGCGAGCGCGCAACCGGATCCGACCGCCGGGGTGTCGGGCAGGTCGGATCGGCTCCGGCGGACAGGGCCCGCGCTACCAGGTCGGACTGCTCCCGGGCTCGCGGATCCGGCGTCGAATGTGGCCGAAATCGCACCGCGGCCGACCCGCCCGTCGTGGCGAACCGGATCGACGCTGATCGGACGGCCACCACGACCGTCGCGCAACCGATGGGCCATGGTGGGCACCGGTATTGTGACATTCACCAGAAGCTGAGAATTGCTTGTGGATTCGATGCTTACATCTCTATCGCCGGTAAGCTCAGGGGTGTAGGCGGAGTCTTCGGTGTCCCTCATCCACCGAAGACTCCGCCTAACCCGTGCGAGGGCCTTTTATGAGCTCAGGACCACGGCAACTAGAATGCCGGGGTGACCAGCGCAGCCCCTGACAACTCGCGTAATCGTGCCGATGCCCTCCCCAAGAGCTGGAACCCCAGCGAGGTGGAGGCCGAGATGTACGAGCGCTGGGTAGCCGCGGGGTACTTCGTCGCCGATCCCGGCAGCGCCAAGCCCGGGTATTCCATCGTGCTCCCGCCGCCGAACGTCACCGGCAGTCTGCACATGGGCCACGCCCTCGACCACACGCTGATGGACACCCTGTCCCGCCGCAAGCGCATGCAGGGTTACGAAGTGCTGTGGCTGCCCGGCATGGACCACGCCGGAATCGCCACCCAGACCATCGTCGAGAAACAGCTCGCGGTGGACGGGAAGACGAAAGAGGATTTCGGCCGCGAACTGTTCATCGACAAGGTCTGGGACTGGAAGCGCGAATCCGGCGGACAGATCCAGTGGCAGATGCGCGCGCTCGGCGACGGCGTCGACTGGAGCCGCGACCGGTTCACCATGGACGACGGACTGTCGCGCGCGGTGCAGACGATCTTCAAACGTCTCTACGACGCGGGCCTGATCTATCGCGCCGAGCGGCTGGTCAACTGGTCGCCCGAGCTGCGGACCGCGATCTCCGATATCGAGGTGAAGTTCGAGGACGTCGAGGGTGAACTCGTCTCCCTGCGCTACGGCTCGCTCGACGACGCCGAACCGCACGTGATCGTGGCGACCACCCGGGTGGAGACCATGCTGGGCGACACCGCGGTCGCGGTGCACCCGGAAGACCCCCGATACAAGGCTCTGATCGGCACCACCATCGAACATCCGATCACCGGTCGGCAGATCCCGATCATCGGCGACGATTACGTCGACCCGGAATTCGGCACCGGCGCGGTGAAGATCACCCCCGCCCACGATCCGAACGACTTCGAGATGGGGCTGCGGCACAACCTGCCGATGCCGAGCATCATGGACGAGAGCGGCCGAATCGTCGACACCGGAACCAGATTCGACGGTATGGACCGTTTCGAGGCCAGGGTCGCGGTGCGTGAGGAACTCGCCGGACTCGGCCGCGTGGCCGCCGAGAAGCGGCCCTACCTGCACAGCGTCGGCCATTCCGAGCGCAGCGGCGAGCCGATCGAGCCGCGCCTGTCCATGCAGTGGTGGGTCAAGGTCGAATCGCTCGCCAAGGCCGCGGGTGACGCGGTGCGCAACGGCGACACCGTGATCCACCCGCCGAGCCAGGAACCGCGCTGGTTCGACTGGGTCGACAACATGCACGACTGGACCATCTCGCGCCAGCTGTGGTGGGGTCACCGCATCCCGATCTGGTACGGCCCCGAGGGCGAAGTGCTGTGTGTCGGGCCGGACGAGACCGCGCCCGAGGGGTGGGTGCAGGACCCGGACGTGCTCGACACCTGGTTCTCCTCCGGGCTGTGGCCCTTCTCGACCATGGGCTGGCCCGCCGACACCGCCGAGTTGGAGAAGTTCTATCCGACAAGCGTTCTCGTCACCGGCTACGACATCCTGTTCTTCTGGGTGGCCAGGATGATGATGTTCGGGACGTTCGTCGCCGAGGATTCAGCGATCACCGCGGGTAAGCCCGCCGACGCGGTGCAGGTGCCGTTCCGCGACGTGTTCCTGCACGGGCTGATCCGTGACGAGCACGGCAAGAAGATGTCCAAATCGCGCGGCAACGGCATCGACCCGCTCGACTGGATCCGGTCCTTCGGCGCGGACGCCCTGCGTTTCACCCTGGCCCGTGGCGCACAGCCCGGCGGTGACCTCTCGGTCGGCGAATCGCACGCGCTCGCCTCGCGCAACTTCGTCACGAAACTGTTCAACGCCACCAAATTCGCGTTGATGAACGGCGCGCGCCCCGGCGATCTGCCCGAGCGTGCCACCCTGACCGACGCCGACCGCTGGATCCTCGACCGGTTCGAGGAAGTGCTCGCCGAGGTGGACTCGGCCTTCGACGCCTACGAGTTCGGCAAGGCGTGCGAGGCGCTGTTCCACTTCGCCTGGGACGAATTGTGCGACTGGTACCTGGAACTCGCGAAGGTCCAGTTCGCGGCGGGCGACGCGCGCGCCGAATCGACCAGCGTCGTGCTCGGCACGGTGCTCGACTCGGTGCTGCGCCTGCTGCACCCGGTGATCCCGTTCGTCACCGAATCGCTCTGGCAGGCGCTGACCGGCGGTGAATCCATCGTGATCGCGGCGTGGCCGCAGGCTTCCGGGGTGCCCGCCGACACGGTGGCCGCCCAGCGCGTCGCCGACGCGCAGGAGTTGATCACCGAGGTCCGCCGGTTCCGCAGCGATCAGGGTCTGGCCGACAAGCAGAAGGTGCGCGCCAGGCTGACCGGTCTGGACGAGGCCGGACTCACCGGCCTGCGCGAGGCGGTCACCTCGCTGGCACGGCTCACCGATCTGGAGGACGGTCAGGACACGAGCGCCTCGGTCGAGGTCAGGCTCAGCCTGACCACCGTGGTGGTCGGACTGAACACCGAGGGCGCGGTCGACCTGGAGGCCGAGCGCCGCCGCCTGGAGAAGGATCTCGCCGCCGCGGAGAAGGAACTGGTCGGCACCGACGCCAAACTCGGCAACGAGGCGTTCCTGGCCAAGGCCCCGGAACCGGTGGTCGACAAGATCCGGTCCCGCCGCGACGTCGCCTCCGCCGAGGTTGCCCGTATCGGCGCGAGGCTCGCGGAATTGGCCTCGAAGTGAACGACGAGCCGGAGCGCCGGTACCACGACGACAGCGGGTCGACCTGGCTCGGCACCGGCCCGTCTCCGGTGGATCTCGCCGAAATGGCGCTGGTCGAGGCCGAACTCGACAAACGCTGGCCGGAGACCAAGATCGAGCCGTCGCTGGCCAGGATCGCGGCGCTGATGGATCTGCTCGGTTCCCCGCAGCAGAACTACCCGTCGATCCATATCGCGGGCACCAACGGCAAGACCTCGGTGACCAGGATGATCGACGCGCTACTCACCGCGCTGCACCGGCGCACCGGCCGGATCACCAGCCCGCATCTGCAATTGGCGACCGAGCGGATCAGTATCGACAACCATCCGATCACCCCGGCCGCCTACGTCGAGACCTATCGCGAACTCTTGCCCTACGTCGAGTTGATCGACCGGCAGTCCGCCGAGGCCGACGGTCCGGCCATGAGCAAATTCGAAGTGCTGACCGCGATGGGCTTCGCGGCGTTCGCGGAGGCACCGGTCGACGTCGCGATCGTGGAGACCGGGCTCGGCGGCACCTGGGACGCGACCAATGTGGTCGACGGCCAGGTCGCGGTGATCACACCGATCGGGCTCGACCACACCGACTTCCTCGGCAACGATCTCGCCACCATCGCGGGGGAGAAGGCCGGAATCATCAAACGCGCGCCGGAGAGCCTGGTACCGCGCGACACGGTCGCGGTGATCGCCCAGCAGGAGCCGGAGGCGATGGACGTGCTTTTGCGCCGCGCCGTCGAGGTCGATGCCGTGGTCGCCCGCGAGGGCGCGGAATTCCGGGTACTGGCCCGGCGGATCGCGGTGGGCGGTCAGCAGATCGAATTGCAGGGGCTCGGCGGGGTCTACGACGAGATCTTCCTGCCGCTGCACGGTGAGCACCAGGCCCGCAACGCCGCGCTCGCGCTGGCCGCGGTGGAGGCGTTCTTCGGGGCGGGCGCGTCCCGCCAGCTCGATATCGAGGCGGTGCGCGCCGGTTTCGCGAACGTGGCGAGTCCCGGCCGGATGGAACGGATGCGCAGCGCGCCGACCATCTTCATCGACGCCGCCCACAATCCGGCGGGCGCGCGCGCCCTGGCCGCCACGCTGACCTCGGAATTCGACTTCCGCAAACTCGTCGGCGTGGTCGGTGTGCTCGCGGACAAGGACGCGGCGGGCATCCTGGAGGCACTGGAACCGGTCTTCGACGAGATCGTCGTCACCGACAACGGATCCCCCCGCGCGATGGATGTCGACAGCCTGGCCAATCTCGCGGTCCAGCGCTTCGGTGACGAGCGCGTGGTGACCGCCGAAACCCTCCCGGACGCGGTCGAGACCGCGATCGCCATCGCCGAAGAGGTCGGCGAGGCGGGCGAGATGGTCTCCGGCGCGGGCGTGGTGGTGACCGGATCGGTGGTCACCGCCGGTGCGGCCCGCGCCCTGTTCGGAAAGGACCCGATGTGAGTCCAGCAGGCGGCGAATCCGGCGCGACCGGCGGTCCGGAAGGTGAGAACGGCGCGCCGCCGGTCGCGCCGCCGACCACCGACCCGTGGAAGGGTTTCCGCGGCGTGATGGCGGGGACCCTGGTGCTCGAGGCCATCGTGGTGCTGCTGGCGCTGCCGGTGCTCGCCGACGTCGGCGGTGGCGTCACCTGGGCTTCGGGCATCTATATCGTCGTGCTCGCGGTGCTGATGTTCCTCGGGGCCGGGTTACAGGGCAGGTCGTGGGCGCTCGCCTACGATCTCGGGTTGCAGGTGCTGCTCATCGCCGGTGCGATCTTCCACCTGTCCATCGGTGTCATCGGCATCGTGTTCGCCGTCGTCTGGGGTTTCATCCTGGTCCTGCGCCACGATGTGAAGCGCCGGATGGAGGCGGGACTGCTGCCGAGTCAGCGCGTCCGCCCGCCGGGTTAGCGGCCGGGGAGCGCGCTGGTTCGGTACACCGTACGGTCGCCGGTTAGGCTGTGCGCCGTGACTGAGCAGACGTTGGTACTCATCAAGCCGGACGGCGTGGCCCGTGGCCTGGTCGGCGAGGTGCTGGCCCGAATCGAGCGCAAGGGCCTCAAGATCGCCGCCCTCGAGCTGAAGCAGGTATCCGAGGAACTGGCGGGGGAGCACTACGCCGAGCATGCCGAGAAGCCGTTCTTCGGTTCCTTGATCGAGTTCATCACCTCCGGTCCGGTCGTCGCGGCCGTCCTCGAAGGCCCCCGCGCGATCGCGGCATTCCGTCAGATCGCGGGCGGCACCGATCCGGTCGAGAAGGCCGTCCCCGGCAGCATCCGCGGGGACTTCGGTCTCGAAACCCAGTACAACCTGGTTCACGGCTCCGATTCGCCGGAATCCGCCAAGCGCGAGATCACCCTCTGGTTCCCGCAGTTCCCGGTCTGATCCACCCCCCGTCCCCCGATTCCGGCCACCGCTGAACGCGCCGGAGAAGACGGGGGTCATCGCCCTTCCCGCCCCGCCACCGGACCGAGTACGGGCGGGGTTGTCCCGGACGCAGTCGTGCGCCGATGGCGAACCGTCTGCGCACGATGTGGGATACTGGAAGCGGTTACCAACGGTTCCGACTGTTCGCGCAGGTACGCGGACTATCGGTGACCGAGGCAACCGGATGACACCGCGGTTTCGATGCCGATCATCGCTGCTACGGATATCCACACCTGCTCGAGTGGTGCGGCTGTTCGCGTCGGCACGCTGGATGAACGCTCGATCCGCGGAGTTCAGCCAAGCCAGGCGCCGCGTGACCAGTCAGCCCGACAGACGAGAAATATGGTGTTGACCGGGCACGCGGGGCGAGACCATACGACCTTGCGCCGCCGGCGCGAGGTGAACGGACAGCGCCCCCGCGTCGGCCGCGTCACTCCGTACCGGGAGGGACGCGCCCGGGGGCCTCGAGGAGACTTCGTGGCCGATCAAGAGCCGCTGGAAACAACATCACAGGATGCCGATCAATTGCCGGAGCGAATCCGAGTTCACGCGCTTGCCAAGCGGCTGGGAGTGACGAGCAAACGAATCCTGGCCAAGCTCGCCGAGTTGGGTGCCGACGCGCGTAGCGCGCAGTCGAACGTGGATCGAGCCGTCGCGGAGTCGGTCCGCGACAGTCTCGAGTCCCCGGAGACCGAGGCGCCCGCTCCCGAGACGGCGGAGGAGACCGAGACACGCCAGGCGGCAGCAGCCACCGCGCGCGGCCTCATGTTCTCCCGACCCGATCCGGTGCACGCCGGACAGGCCGAGGCCGATCAGACACCGGCGCATCAGCCGTCGGTGCAGCTGTTCACCCACGCCGTCACCGAGGAGCCGCACGTCACCGCGCCTCCCGTCTTCGAATCCGCGTCGGTGGCCGCGCCGCTGTTCCTACCGCCGGACGCCACGGCGGTCGAGCAGGTGCGCAAGCAGCGCCGTACCGAGCGGGAGGTCCGCCGGACCGAGGAGCCGCCCGTCGTCGAAGCCGAGGACGAGGCGGACACCACCGAGGACGACGGTGACAACGCCGATCAGTCCGGTGACGCCGACGGTCAGCCGCGTCGCAGGCGTCGTGGCCGCCGTGGCCGTGGCCGCGGTCGGGGCGAACAGCATTCCGACGCCGACGGTGACGACGAGGACAACGCCGACACCGATTCCGAGGACGACGCGTCGGCCGCCGAGCACGCAGACGCAGGCGCCGAACAGGGTTCCGACGACACCGACACCGACGACGACGAGAACGCGCCGGAGGGTTCGAGCCGCCGTCGTCGTCGCAGGCGCCGCCGCAAGGTCGGCGGCGAGGGCGCGGAGAGCGAACCGGTCTCCGAGGACGACCCCCCCAACACCGTCGTGCACGAGCGCGAACCGAGGAACAAGAGCCGTGGCCGCGCCGCCGCGGCGGCGACTTCCTCCGACGAAGTACAGGGCATCAGCGGGTCCACCCGGCTCGAGGCCAAGCGTCAGCGTCGGCGCGACGGTCGCGAGGCCGGTCGCCGTCGCCCGCCGATCCTGACCGAATCGGAATTCCTCGCTCGCCGCGAAGCGGTCGACCGGGTGATGGTGGTGCGCGAGAAGGCGTTCCCCGACCACCCGACCGCCACCCAGGTCGCCGTGCTCGAGGACAACATCCTGGTCGAGCATTTCGTCACCAGCACCGGGTCCGCCTCGATGGCGGGCAATGTCTATCTCGGCAAGGTGCAGAACGTGCTGCCGAGCATGGAAGCGGCGTTCGTCGACATCGGCCGCGGCCGCAACGGCGTCCTCTACGCCGGTGAGGTGAACTGGGAGGCCGCCGGTCTCGGCGGTAAGGAACGCAAGATCGAGCAGGCGCTGCGGCCCGGCGATCAGGTGCTCGTCCAGGTCTCCAAGGATCCGGTCGGCCACAAGGGCGCGCGCCTGACCACCCAGATCAGCCTCGCCGGACGGTTCCTGGTGTATGTGCCCGGCGGCACGTCCACCGGTATCAGCCGCAAACTGCCCGACACCGAGCGCAAACGTCTCAAGGAGATCCTGCGCGATATCGTGCCCTCCGACGCGGGCGTGATCATCAGGACCGCCTCCGAGGGCGTCGCCGAGGCCGAACTGGCCCGCGACGTCGAGCGGTTGCAGGCCACCTGGCGCACCATCGAGGAGCAGGCGGCCAAGGAGAACGGCGCGCCCAAGACCCTGTACGAGGAGCCCGATCTCCTGGTCAAGGTCATCAGGGATCTGTTCAACGAGGATTTCTCCAGGCTGGTCATCGAGGGCGATCGCGCCTGGAGCACGGTCGAGAAGTACATCGGCACCGTCGCGCCGGACCTGCTCGCGCGGGTGTCGCGCCACGACGGCGACAAGCTCGACGTCTTCGAGACCTACCGCATCGATGAGCAGTTGGCCAAGGGGCTCGATCGCAAAGTGTGGCTGCCCTCGGGTGGCACGCTGGTGATCGACCGCACCGAGGCGATGACGGTCATCGACGTCAACACCGGCAAGTTCACCGGTTCCGGCGGCAGCAATCTGGAGGAGACGGTCACCAGGAACAACCTGGAGGCGGCCGAGGAGATCGTGCGCCAGATGCGGCTGCGCGATATCGGCGGCATGATCGTCGTCGACTTCATCGACATGGTGCTCGAATCCAACCGGGATCTCGTGCTGCGCCGTCTCACCGAGGCGCTCGGCCGTGACCGCACCAGGCACCAGGTCTCCGAGGTGACCTCGCTCGGCCTGGTCCAGATGACCAGGAAGAAACTGGGCACCGGACTGGTCGAAGCCTTCTCGACGACCTGTGAACACTGCCACGGGCGCGGCATCCTCGTGCACACCTATCCGGTGGAGCCGTCGACGGCCGAGGACAACGCGGGTCGTAAGGAAACGGGTTCACGCAGGCGTCGGGGTCGGGACAAGAGCGCTCCGGCGCCCGCCGCCCCCGCCGTCGCCGATACCGCCGCCGAACCGGTCGAGGAGGACGCCGCCGTCAAGCGGGCGCATCCGGTCGCCCTGGCGATGGCGGCCCATCACGGCGAGGACGAGGACGAGGAGTCGGCCGAATTCGCCGAGTCGTCGACCGGTGGAGTCGAATCCGCGGCCTCGACGGCCGCGGTGGCCGAAACCGTCGAGTCCCCGGCCGAGGTCGTCGAAGCGGTCGACGCGGCCGCCGACGTCGCCGAGGTCGAGCAGCCCGAAGTCATCGCCGTCGTGGAAACCGCGGCCGAGACCGAGGCCGCGGAAGTGGCCGAGGTGGCGGCGAACGCGTTGCGCGAGGGCGCGGACGCGGTCGTGATCGAACAGCCGGAACCGGTCGAGGCGGTGCGGGCCACCGCTCCCGCCGAGACCAACGGTTCGCACGAACCGGCGGCGCGTCCCGCGCGTCGCAGGCGGGTCGCGCGGTCCGCCGCTGCGCCCGCCGCCGACAGCAGCGGCGCGGTGTTCGTGGTGTCGGGCAACGACCAGCCCGCCGCTCCGGTCATCGATTTCGCCGAGGACGTTCCCGAGGAAGTGGTGGCGCGCAAACCGCGTCGCCGGGCCGTCGGACGTCCGGCGGGGCCCCCCGTCGACGCGTGAGCACCGGCGTTCCGGTCGGCCGTCGATCGGCGGTCGACCGGAACGCGCGGGACGGTGGGTGACGATTTCCGGTCTCTCCGTGGCTGTTTGCCGCGAAGTGGCGGATCTCACGAATTCACCCGTCTCGTATGGCGCGACGCTCGCCGGGATATCCGGTGAACGCCGAGCCGACCGTGATCCCTTCGGATTTCGAGGGGTTATCGAGGGTCGGTGGGGTTCGCCCCGCGATCGCTATACGGTTGCCAGAGGCCGAATTGGTTGTAGGACATGGGTCTGGTAGCCTTGGACGGTCGCTGCCTGGCGATGGGCATCATGTGGTGGAGTTCCGCCACGCCCCCTGTGCAGCAACCAGCCAAGACACGGTCACGTCGCCTCCTGCGACGTGACTAAGCACGAGTGAACATCGAGTGGAGGAAGCCGACCGATGGCAACGTACGCAATCGTCAAGACCGGCGGAAAGCAGTACAAGGTCGCGGTCGGTGACCTGGTGAAGGTCGAGAAGATCGAGGGGGCTCCCGGTTCGTCCGTGGCGCTGTCCCCGGTTCTCCTCGTCGACGGCGCCGAGCTGACCACGGATGCGGCCGCCCTGGCCAAGGTTTCCGTGGCGGCCGAGGTCGTCGAGCAGACCAAGGGCCCGAAGATCCGCATCCACAAGTTCAAGAACAAGACCGGCTACCACAAGCGCCAGGGTCACCGTCAGCCGCTGACGGTCATCAAGGTCACCGGCATCAAGTAAGACTTCCGAGGAGAAACAGCTATGGCACATAAGAAGGGCGCGTCCAGCTCGCGGAACGGTCGCGATTCCAACGCCCAGCGACTCGGCGTCAAGCGCTTCGGCGGTCAAGCCGTCAACGCGGGCGAGATCCTGGTTCGCCAGCGCGGCACCCACTTCCACCCCGGCGTCAACGTCGGCCGTGGCGGTGACGACACCCTGTTCGCCCTCGCGGCGGGCGCGGTCCAGTTCGGCACCAAGCGTGGACGCAAGACCGTCAACATCGTCGTACCGGAGCCGGTTCAGGCCTGACCGCCTAAACCACTTCGACAGCGTAGAGCGGGTCAGGGTCGCAGAACCCTGGCCCGCTTTCGCGTTTTCACCGCGGCATGGCCGTGGCCCATCGTTGTCAGACCATCGCGTATCCGATCGACCCTGCCTCGCGCAGCACCGAGCCAAGAAGGAGGATGATTCGGCGTATGTCCAAATTCATCGACCGCGTCGTGCTTCACGTGCGCGCGGGTAAGGGCGGCCACGGCTGCGCGTCGGTGCTCAGGGAGAAGTTCAAGCCGCTGGGCGGGCCAAACGGCGGTAACGGCGGTAACGGCGGGGATGTGATCCTCGAGGTCGACCCGAACGTGCACACGCTGCTCGACTTCCACTTCCACCCGCACGCCAAAGCGGGTAACGGCAAACCTGGCGAGGGCAGCAATCGTGACGGCAAACAGGGCGAACCCCTGCTGCTGAAAGTGCCGGACGGCACTGTCGTCGTGGACAAGGACGGCATGATCGTCGCCGACCTGGTCGGTGCGGGCAACCAGTACATCGCCGCGCGCGGCGGCCGCGGCGGCCTCGGCAATGCCTCGCTGGCCTCGAAGGCGCGCAAGGCGCCCGGCTTCGCGCTGCTCGGCGAGGACGGCGACGAACGCGAACTCGTCCTCGAACTGAAGTCGGTCGCCGACGTCGGCCTCGTCGGTTTTCCTTCCGCGGGTAAATCCTCGCTGGTCTCTGTGCTGTCGGCCGCCAAACCGAAGATCGCGGACTACCCCTTCACCACCCTGGTGCCCAATCTCGGTGTCGTTGCCAGCGGTGACACCACGTTCACCGTCGCCGATGTACCCGGGCTGATTCCCGGCGCGAGCGAAGGTCGCGGTCTCGGGCTGGACTTCCTGCGCCACCTGGAGCGTTGCGCGGTACTCGCCCACGTGGTCGATTGCGCGACGCTGGAACCGGGCCGGGATCCCGTCTCCGACGTCGACGCGCTGGAAGCCGAACTCGCGGCCTACAAACCCGCGCTGAGCGCCGACGCCGACCTCGGTGACCTGGCCGATCGTCCGCGCGTGGTCATCCTCAACAAGGCCGATGTGCCCGACGCGGCGGAGCTGGCCGACATGGTCACCTCGGAATTCACCGCGCGCGGCTGGCCGGTGTTCGTGATCTCGGCGGTGAGCCGGGCGGGGCTGCGGCCGCTGACCTTCGCGCTCGCCGAGATGGTGCTGCAATACCGCGAGGACCATCCGAAGGCGGCGCCCAAACGGCCGATCATCCGTCCGATCGCGGTGGACGAGACCGGTTTCAGTGTCATCGCCGATCCGCAGGAGCCCGGCGGTTTCATCGTGCGCGGCACCCGGCCCGAGCGCTGGGTGCGACAGACCCAGTTCGACAACGCCGAAGCCGTCGGCTTCCTGGCCGACCGGCTGGCTCGACTCGGTGTCGAGGACGAACTGGTCAAGCAGGGCGCTGTCCCCGGCGCTCCGGTCACCATCGGCCACGTCACCTTCGAGTGGGAGCCGCAGATTTCCGCGGGTGTCGATATGGTGCCCACCGGTCGCGGTACCGATATTCGTCTGGAACAGTCCGACCGCATCGGCGCGGCCGAGCGCAAACACGCGTCGCGGGTGCGTCGCGGTCTGGTGAAAGAGGACGAGGAGTAGCCGTGCCTGCCGCGGTGTTCCGGTGGGCCACGGGTCTGCCGGAGTCCGGCTCGACGGTGGATTCTCTCGGGGTGCAGGGAGTTCGAAGGTGACACAGGTTAATTCGGAATCCGGCGTCGGTGCGGCGCGCGAGGCGATAGCGACCGCGCGCAGTGTCGTGGTGAAGATCGGGTCGTCGGCGTTGACCAGCATGAAGAGCGGGCTCGACACCGAGCGGCTGGATCGGCTCGCCGACGCCGTGGAGGCGCGCATGCGCGCCGGATCCGACGTGGTCGTCGTGTCGTCGGGCGCGATCGGGGCAGGCCTCGCACCGCTCGGATTGTCCACTCGGCCCAGGGATCTGGCGACCAAGCAGGCGGCGGCCAGCGTCGGACAGTTGGCCCTCGCGCACGCGTGGGGCACCTCCTTCGCCCGCTACGGCCGCACCGTCGGACAGGTGCTGTTGAGCGCCGACGACTTCTCCCGTCGCGAGCACCACCGCAATGCCCAGCGCACCCTGGACCGGTTGCGTTCGCTCGGCGCGGTCGCCGTGGTCAACGAGAACGACACGGTCGCCACCGAGGAGATCCGTTTCGGCGACAACGACCGGCTGGCGGCCCTGGTGGCACACCTGGTCGGAGCCGACGCCCTGATCCTGCTCTCCGATGTCGACGGACTCTACGACGGCGATCCGCGCAAGGGCGCGGCCACCTTCATCCCCGAAGTACGTAGCAGCGCCGACCTGGACGGCGTGATCGCCGGGAGCGGCGGCGCGCTCGGCACCGGCGGGATGGCGTCCAAACTGTCCGCCGCCCGCCTCGCCGCCGACGCCGGAGTTCCCGTGCTCCTCGCCGCTGCCGCCGACGCGGCTACCGCCCTCGCCTCCGGTTCGGTCGGCACGGCCTTCGCCGCACGCCCGGTTCGCCTGTCCGCCAGGAAGTTCTGGGTCAGGCACGCCGCCGACAGTCGCGGCGCGGTACTCATCGACGAGGGTGCGGTGCTCGCCGTCGCCCACCGCCGTCATTCCCTGCTCGCCGCGGGCATCGTCGGCGTGCGCGGTCGCTTCCACGGCGGTGACGTGGTCGACCTGGTCTCACCCGACGATCGCGTCGTCGCCCGCGGCGTCGTGGAATACGACAGCACCGAGTTGGCCGCCATGTTCGGCCGCTCCAGTGCCGAACTCCCGGAAACCATGCGTCGACCGGTGATTCACGCCGACGACCTGGTCAGCGTGGAGGAAAGCCCGCGTCGGTAATCGGCGAAACGATGGAACCGAAAGCTGTTGCCTCACGTCCAAGTAGAAGAAGGATCGTTGGAGGTAGCGGATGCGAGGACGACCGGTCGGGCACGGTGGGGTACGTCGAGAGTGGGCGGCTGTCCACGCTCGGGCGTTGCTATCGTGAAGCGCAGTCCATTGGAGAGGCGGGGGTTTCCGTGCGTGTGCTCGGTGTAGTCGCGGGTCTGTGCGCTGTGTTGGCGGTCGCGGGGTGTTCGGAGTCGGTCAGCGGGCAGCCGGAGGTGAGCGGTGCGCCGTTGACCAAGGAGCAGCTTTTCGATCCGTGCACGCTGCCCGAGAGTGCGATCGCGGCGACCGGTGCGGATCCCGCCACGAAGGATTCGAATCCATTCGGTACGCCGAGGGCAGAGTACATCGGGTGTAGATGGACGGCAGCCAATACCGATGGTCGCTGGGGGTTTTTCCTGCGGATCTCCTCGAGTACAAAACCGATCGAGGACTTCCGAAAGAATAAATACTTCAGAGACTTTCACGAGATCAAGGTGGGCGACAGGGCGGCTTACCAGTATTACGTGGGTAGCGATTTGCCTCCCACAACATGCGAGATATCCTTCGATACCAGCAAAGGTGTGGTCTCGGCCTCTGCCGATAAGTATGTCGATAGCGAGACCGGCACCGACCCTTGCGCATTAGCCCTCGGGGCAGTTTCGGAAGTCGTTGATGCGATACCTCGCTGATTCGACACGGAAGGTGGGGGAGGAATAGCAATGGCAAGTTCCGTCGAAGTCACCAGAGAGTTCGAGCGTCTCGCTGGTGAGGCATCCTCCGGCCAACTCATCATTGAATTCGATGCAGCCGAGCGATGCGCGAAGTGGTGCGATGACTATTGTGCCGAGCTGCGTATACTCATGACCCGCGCCCGCGACCTCGTATATGTCGACTCATTCGGCGATCTGAACTCCGCTTCGACCCTCGGGGTGAAATTTCAGACCCTGGCGAGAGGCGGACAGGGTTCGGGTTCTTATTCCGACGCGCTGAGCGATCACATCAAAATATTAGAAGCAATGGCCGATATGTACCGCAAAGCGGGAGCCGCCTACAAAGCCTGCGACGAGCAAACGCAGCAGGCGATCAAACAGCAGACGAACAAAGTGGCGTAGCCGGGGGGAATCATGTCGTTCGGTAAGTTCGTATCGGAGTTGGCGTCGGGTGGACCCGGCTATCTCGTCGACCGGGTAACCGGCCTCTTCGACGGCGATATCTCGCCCACCGATTCGGAATCGGCGGCCCAGAGCACCGGCAACGACTCGCGCAGCCGCCTCTACGCCGAGAACGTCTCGGAATCCAAGGGATTCGCGGGCGAATACACCTCACCGGTCGTCCCGCCGGTCATGGAGACTTTCGTCGGCATGCCGCATACGCGGATCATGAGTTTCATCGATTCCATCGGACTCGGGCAGCTGAGTTCCAGCGTCACGGCGTGGAAAGACCTCGCGACCGACACCACCACCAAGGCCACCACTTTTCACGACAATATCGCCAAGGAGATGGAGCGGGGCTGGTCCGGCGCTACCGCGAACAGCGCACTCTCGGCCGTGCGCGGTTACCTGGGCGACGTGCACAAGGTCGACCAGGCGGTATCGCTGATCGCGAACAAGATGGAAGAGGCCTACACCGGTTTCCAACAGGTCAGCTACCAGGTACCCCATCCATCGGAGGCGCGGGCCGACGGCAAACTCGCGAATGTCGTGAGCGCGGTCGGCGACAAGATTCTCGACGTGTCCGGCATGATCTCGGGCGCGGACACCCGCCGCGCGCAAGACGCCGAGGACAATGCCAACGAAGTGATGCGCACGGTCTATGCCCCGGTGGCGGCACAGGCAGACAACAACGTTCCGAAAGTCCCCTCGCCCACGACATCCGGCTCGGGTCCCGGCGGCGACAACGATGACGGGTCGAAGGAGCCGGGCGGCGGTGGATCCGGAAACTCGAACAATCCGCCGGGCAATACTCCCGACGGTGGCAAACCCGGGGCCGATAACCCCGGAACCGAAGATCCCGGCACCGGCAACCCGAACGAGGACGACAACGCCGACGACGACTCGAACGACACGTCCGACGACAACTCGTCGAAGTCGACCGAACCGGCGGCCGCGCAGACACCCGGTAATGCCGCACCCACCACACCGTCGAGCGCCGCGCCGTCGACCCCTTCGGGCCTCGGGTCCGGCGGGTCTCACGGCGGCGGCTCGCCTTCGGGTTCCGGAAGTCCGGGGGCCGGATCGGGCACTCCCGGAGCCGGTGGCAGCGTCCCGGGGTCGGGCAAGAGCGCGAACCCTACCTCGGCGGGCACGAGCGGTACCGCGGCATCGACCGGGCGAGCAGGTATGTCCGGCATGGGTGGAATGGGCGGCGGCCGTGGCGGCGGCGGGAAGGACGACGAGAGCGAACACAATGCCCCCGATTACCTGCGCGGCGTGCACGAGGAATTACTCGGCCCCGAAACTCTGTCCGTGCCCCCGGTGATCGGCGATCAGGAATGACCTGGGATCTCACCCCGCTGGAATTCTGGGTCGCGTGGGAGACGCTGGGCCGCGACCGAATGCCGTTCCCGCTCACCTTCCGAGCCGCTGTCGAAACCCAGGTCGAATTCGACCGGCAACGCCGGGACGCCGCGCGCGTTCTGGCCGAACGCATGGGCGACGATGATTCGCTGTACCACGCACTACACGCGATGGCCCACCCCGATATCCGCGTCGAGATGTTCGGCTATCGCCGCGACGGTCGAGACCGCATGATCCGCGCCTGCGCCGCCATCGAATCCGACGCCGGTGCGGTCGCCGCACAACTACCCGGCCTCGAATTCGGCACGGGCGCAACCATTCGCGTCGACCTGTGCTCGGCCCAGGCCACAGTGAAACGCCTTCTCTCGGTACTACCGGATATCGGCCCGGGAAGAGCGCCCGCCATCGACATCGCTCGCGAGGATTTCGACCGCCCCGCCGACCGAGGCGCCACCCGCCGCACCATCGGCGAACAAGCGACGCGCCTCCTCACCCGCCCGTTCCGCACCTATGCGGAAATTCGCGTCGACACCGGCCCCGCCCTCGACGGCTCCACCGACCGCGGCTCCCAGATCGTGATCGTCGACTACATCGACGACGGCCGCTACCGCATCCGAGAAGGCGACCGCATCGAAGCCACCCCGTCCCGCACCGACTCTATTTGCGCCGAAGTCACCACCATGGTGGACCGCGCCCGCCTCGAAGCCCGCGAAACAGCCTGGCGGTACTGAACTTCACCGCCCGGCTCCGAGCCGCTGCATAGGGATCCGCTGGGGCGCGGTACTGGCTCCACATGTCGACGCCGCCGTTCACCGCGGCGCGGCAGCATTTGAGCAGGTGTGTTGACCTGGTCCGTCCGAGCAGATTGCGCATGTCGGAGACGGCGAGCAAGGGCGCTCGCATTCTTGATGACTGACCGACATCTGATCTGTCGAACCGGTATCCGGCGTCCGGAACAGGGATGTGGGGTGAACAGTCCTCGGGCGGCTCCGTCGGCGGGAACGGCGGGTCCATGCCGCCCGGCGGGGGAGTTCCGGTGTCGTCGACCTCGCCGAATCGGATCGCGGTGACCGCAACTCTGTCGCGTGATGCCCTCGGCTCGAGAGGCTGGTGTGAGCGTGGGCGTTGGGTCGGCAGCATCTGTGGTGACAAGCCCGCCCGCACGCAGGTATGGGACGCGAGCGCGTGAGTGCCGGTGACAAAGGAAAGGGTGCCGTATGACCGCCATCCAACCACGCACGGCCGGGGTTTTCGACTCCGTCGCCGGTGTGATCGGCAATACTCCGCTGGTCCGGCTGAATCGCGTGACCGAAGGTATCGTGGCCGCCGTCTACGTGAAGCTGGAATATCTCAATCCCGGTGGGAGCGTCAAGGATCGGGCCGCGCTCTCCATGTTGGAGGCAGCCGAGGCGTCGGGGGAGCTCGGGCCGGGCGGCACCGTCGTCGAAGCGACGTCGGGTAATACCGGGATCGGGTTGGCCGCGGTGGCCGTCGCCAGGGGGTACCGGACGATCGTGGTCGTACCGGATAAGTCCAGCGGCGAGAAGATCGCGTTACTGCGTGCCTACGGAGCCGAGGTGATCGTCACCGTCGGTGGACGTCCGGTCGGCCATCCGGAGCATCTGCGCAGTGTCGCACTGCGATTGGCCGCGGAGATTCCCGGCGCGTGGTTCGCCGGGCAATACGACAACCCGGCCAATCCCGCCGCACACTACGCCACGACCGGGCCCGAGATCTGGGCGCAGACCGGTGGGCGCGTGACGCACTACGTGGCGGGGGTCGGGACCGGCGGCACCATCACCGGAGCGGGGGAGTTTCTGAAGGAGGTCTCCGGGGGCGCGGTGCGGGTCATCGGGGCCGACCCGGACTCCTCGGTCTACGGTGGGGGTGACGGCCGGGCCTGGTATGTCGAATCCGTCGGGCACTACCTGCATCCCGAGACCGAGGAAGATCTGTGGCCGATCTCGTACCACCCGGAGGTGGTCGACCACATCGAGCGGATTCCGGACGCCGAAGCGCTGCCGCTGCTGCACCGGCTGGCCCGGCTGGAGGGTTTGCTGCTCGGCGGCTCGTCCGGTACGTCGATCGCGGCGGCGCTGCGGGTGGCGCGGACACTGGGGCCCGAGGACGTGGTCGTGGTGATCGCGCCGGATTCCGGTCGGTCGTATCTGTCGAAGTACTTCGACGACGACTGGCTCGGGCGATTGGGATTCCCGCTGATCACACCGGTATCCGGGGCGACTGTCGCCGAGGTGATCGGTGCGGCCGGTGACCGGCCGCCGGTCGTGCCCTCCGGCTCGACCGTCGCTCAGGCGCGGGCACTACTCGGTACGCTGTCGGCGCTCCCGGTCCTGCTGACGCGTGAACTGCCCGGTCCGATCGTAGTGGCCGAAATACTCGGCACCGCAACCGGTTCGCGGCTCGCCGACGCACCCGACGACGATCCGGTGCAGGCGCACCTGGACCCGCCGCTACCCGTGATCGGCACGACGGATGCGGTAGAACGTGCGGCACGGCGGATCGCAGAGCACGCGGGACCGGTGCTGGTGGCGCACAACGGCACAGTGATCGCGCTCGTCGATGCCGCGCGGATCACTTCTGCCGCAACGGAATCAGCGTAGTCGAGACCGGACGGCAGCCGCGGAACTCGGGCTGCCGACCGGCAGGATTCCCGCGCCGCGAATCAGCCGAGTTCGGCCAATCGGGTCACCGCGGGGGCCATGCCGTCGATCCAGGCGGCGGGTGCGCCGGTGGTAGGGGTGACGATGGCGCTGTGGATACCGAGTTTCGCGTAATCGGCCATGGCGCGGACGAATTCGTCGCGGGTTTCGGGGG